>NZ_JBHVYO010000001.1:0-87990 GCF_042880655.1 Streptomyces sp. NPDC058295 | reverse complement strand
GTGGCTCCCGGCCGGGGGTCCGGGGTCCGGAGTTTCCGGGTCCGGGCCGGCGGAAACCGGCCCGGACGGCGCCTGGGGCCATGTGTCAGCGCACAACGATGGGGCGGCACCCGGAATACCGGGTGCCGCCCCATCACGTTGCCTACGCTCCGTACACCGTCCGGTGAGGCCGGTGAGGCGCAGACGGCAAGGTTACTTGCCCTTTGCCGCTTCCTTGAGCTTCGAGCCCGCGGAGACCTTGACGCTGTAGCCGGCCGGGATCTGGATCGGGTCACCGGTCTGCGGGTTCCGGGCGGTGCGAGCGGCACGGTGGGTGCGCTCGAAGGTCAGGAAGCCGGGGATCGTGACCTTCTCGTCGCCCTTGGAGACGATGTCGCCGACGACCTCGGCGAACGCGGCCAGCACTGCGTCGGCGTCCTTGCGGGTCACCTCGGCGCGGTCGGCCAGCGCGGCCACCAGCTCACTGCGGTTCATGTTGTTACTCCCGTGTTCTTCTTGCCGTTGCGGCGTGCCACGCGGCGGAGCCGCATGTTGGGCACAGCGAAGTCGTTGTGCACGCGCCCAGAGACGCATCCTGCCCCTACCAGCGGCGCGAAAGCCAATCCGGCACCCGCTCGGAGCCGTGAGACAACCCTTGGGAGTCACACGTGGGGCGGTTGGGTCGGGCGCAACCCTAGAGGGCCGTCCGCGGCGCGAGGTTCCGCGACGCGCCGTTGTGAGGGCCGCCGTGGCGATCCTCACAGCACCCGCCTACCCGGCGCCGCCGAGACTATGAGGCCGACGTCGAGCCTACGAGGCCGACGCTCCCGCCGCCTTCGCGGCCTCCCGCACCGCACCCGCGACCGCGCCGGCGACCTTGTCGTTGAAGACGCTCGGGATGATGTAGTTCGGGTTGAGCTCGTCGTCGCTCACGACCTCCGCGAGGGCCTTCGCGGCCGCGAGCATCATCTCGGTGTTGACGGTGCGGGACTGCGCGTCCAGCAAGCCTCGGAAGACGCCCGGGAAGACCAGCACGTTGTTGATCTGGTTGGGGAAGTCGGAGCGGCCGGTGGCCACGACGGCGGCCGTCTGGCGGGCGATCGCCGGGTCGACCTCGGGGTCCGGATTCGCGAGCGCGAACACGATCGCGTCGTCGGCCATGGCGGCCACGTCGTCGCCGTCGAGGACGTTCGGGGCGGAGACGCCGATGAAGACGTCCGCGCCGCGCACAGCCTCCTTCAGGGTGCCCGTGAGGCCCTCGGGGTTGGTGTTGTCGGCGATCCAGCACAGCGCCGAGTCCGGGGCCGCGTCGACCAGATCCGCGCGGTCCGCGTGGACGACGCCGTGGATGTCGGCGACGACCGCGTTCTTCACGCCGGCGGCGAGCAGCAGCTTGAGGATGGCGGTACCGGCCGCGCCGGCGCCGGACATGACGACCCGCACGTCACCGATGCCCTTGTTCACCACACGCAGGGCGTTCGTGAGGGAGGCCAGGACGACGATCGCGGTGCCGTGCTGGTCGTCGTGGAAGACGGGGATGTCGAGGGCCTCGCGCAGCCGGGCCTCGATCTCGAAGCAGCGGGGGGCGGAGATGTCCTCGAGGTTGATGCCTGCGAAGCCGGGGGCGATGGCCTTGACGATCTCGACGATCGCGTCGGTGTCCTGGGTGTCCAGGCACAGCGGCCAGGCGTCGATGCCGGCGAACCGCTTGAAGAGGGCCGCCTTGCCCTCCATGACCGGCAGCGCGGCCTTCGGGCCGATGTTGCCGAGGCCCAGCACGGCCGAGCCGTCCGTCACGACCGCAACGGAGTTGCGCTTGATGGTGAGGCGGCGGGCGTCCTCGGGGTTCTCGGCGATCGCCATGCAGACGCGGGCCACGCCGGGCGTGTAGATCATCGAGAGGTCGTCACGGTTGCGGATGGGGTGCTTCGACTGCATCTCGATCTTGCCGCCGAGGTGCATCAGGAACGTACGGTCGGAGACCTTGCCGAGGGTGACGCCCTCGATGCCGCGCAGCTGCACGACGATCTCGTCGGCGTGGGCGGTGGAGGTGGCGGCGATGGTGACGTCGATGCGGAGCTTCTCGTGGCCGGACGCGGTGACGTCGAGGCCGGTCACCGAGCCTCCGTGGGACTCCACGGCCGTGGTGATCTGGGAGACCGCCGTTCCGCTCGCGGGCACCTCCAGACGGACCGTGATCGAGTAGGAGACGCTGGGCGCCGTTGCCATGGCCGACTTCCTCTGCACTGCTGGGTCGCGGGTTTGCCGTCCGATCGTCGCACCTACCGACGAGTACATGAAAGCCGCCCCGGATTGCGATCGTTTTGTTCTCAATCAAGCCGGTGAGGGCGTCGGGAGGGGGCCCGGAGGGGCAATGAGAGAGGCCCACATCACAGGTGATGTGGGCCTCTCTCATTGTTCACGACACCGGCCCGCCATGCTCGCCTCGCGGCAAGTGGTCGCTCGTAGCGACGAAGGTTGGGCCCGGGGGCTTGGATCGAGCCGGTGTCACGACCAGGCTAACAAACGGATGGCCGAAGACCATTCCCGTCCGGGGAGTTCACAGGAAACGGTCGGCTGTTCAGTCCCTCAGGAGGTCCGGGACGCCGTTGGCGTCCGGCTCGTCGCGGTCCCCGGAGACGACCGTGAGCTGCTGTGTCGCCCGGGTGAGGGCCACGTACAGCACCCGCAGGCCGGCCGGGCTCTCGTCCGCGATCTCCGCCGGTGAGACGACGACCGTCGCGTCGTACTCCAGGCCCTTGGCCTCGAGGCTGCCGAGGGCCACCACCCGGTCGCCCAGCCCGGCGAGCCAGCGTCTCGCCTCCTCGCGGCGGTTCATGGCGACCACGACGCCGACGGTGCCGTCGACCCGCTCCAGCAGCCGCCCGGCCTCCGCGCGGACGGTGGCGCCCAGGGTGTCGGTGACGGCCTCGAAGCGGGGCACGACGCCCGTCGACCTGACCGCCGACGGGGATTCGGCGCCGGGCATGGCCAGGGCCAGCACCTTCGCGGCCAGCTCGGCGATCTCGGCCGGGTTGCGGTAGTTCACGGTCAGCTGGAAGCGGCGGCGCGGGCGGGTGCCCAGGGCCTCGTCGCGGGCCTCGGCGGCCTCGTCGGGGTCGGACCAGGAGGACTGGGCCGGGTCGCCGACGACCGTCCAGGTGGCGTGCCGGCCGCGGCGGCCGACCATGCGCCACTGCATCGGGGTGAGGTCCTGTGCCTCGTCCACGATCACGTGCGCGTACTCGGTGCGCTCCTGGGCGAGCCGCTCGGCGCGCTCGCGCTGCGTCTCCTCGCGCCCCGGCATCAGCTCCTCCAGGCCGGTGAGCTGGTCCAGCGGGTCGTACTCGCGCCGCTTCTTCGGGCGCATCGGCGCGCCGAGGATCGCCTCGAGCTCGTCGAGCATGGCGATGTCGTGCACCGAGCGGCCGTCCCGTTTGAGGGCGCGGGCGACCTTGCGGACCTCCCCCGGGTTGAGGATGCGGCGGGCCCAGCGGCCGAGCCGCCGTTCGTCGGCCATGGCCGCGAGGACGGCCTGCGGAGTCAGCTCGGGCCACCAGGCGTCGAGGAAGGCGATGAACGCGTCCTCGGTGGTCACGTCCTCGTCGAAGGAGGAGCGCAGCTCGGCGGCGAGCTCTGGGTCGCTGTGCCGGCCGACCGCGCCGGAGCGCTCCCACAGGGCGTCCAGCAGCAGCTTGCGGGCGCGGGGGCGCAGGAGGTTCACCGGGGCCGTGCCGCTGAGGGCGCTCTGCCGGACGCGGTCCAGGTCGGCGGCCTCCAGCTCCAGACGGCGGCCGAAGGCGACGACCCGCAGCCGGGTGGGTGTCCCGGTGGGCGCGGGGGCCGCACCGGTCTCCTCGTCGGGGTCGCCGAAGGCGAGCTGTGCCGGGGCCCGGCCGCCGCTCTCCAGCGCGCCGCGCGCGGCCTTCCGCAGCACCTTGAGCATCCGGTACGACCCCTTGGCCCGGGCCACCGCCGGGGAGTCGTACAGGGTGGCCTCGGCGCCGTCGACGAGGGAGCCGATGGCGCGGATGGCGACCTGGCCCTCCTCGCCGAGCGAGGGCAGCACGCCCTCGGTGTACGCCACGAGCAGCGGCGTGGGCGAGACGATCAGGATGCCGCCCGCGTACCGGCGCCGGTCCTGGTAGAGCAGATAGGCGGCCCGGTGCAGCGCGACGGCGGTCTTGCCGGTGCCCGGCCCGCCCTCGACGTAGGTCACGGAGGCGGCGGGGGCGCGGATGACCAGGTCCTGCTCGGCCTGGATGGAGGCGACGATGTCGCGCATGGTGTGGCTGCGGGCCTGTCCGAGGGCGGCCATGAGGGCGCCGTCGCCGATGACGGGCAGTTCGCCGCCGTCCAGGACCGCCTTCAGCTCGGGACGCATCAGGTCGTCCTCGACGCCGAGGACGCGACGCCCCTTCGAGCGGATCACCCGGCGTCGCACGACGCGCCCCGGGTCGACCGGGGTCGACCGGTAGAACGGCGCCGCGGCCGGTGCCCGCCAGTCGATGACCAGGGGGGCGTAGTCGGAGTCGAGGACTCCGATACGGCCGATGTGGAGCGTTTCGGCGATGTCTGCGGTGTTGTCGGGGCGGACGGCCCCCTCGGCGGGCTCGACGGCGGTGTAGGCGCCGTCGGGGCCCTTCCTGCCGTCCTTCCCGGCGAGCAGGTCGATCCGCCCGAACAGGAAGTCCTCGAACTCGTTGTTGAGCCGGTTGAGGTGGATGCCGGCGCGGAACACCTGGGCGTCCCGTTCGGCGAGGGCGCCGGGCGTGCCGACCTGCCCTCGCTTGGCCGCGTCGTGCATCAGGAACTCCGCCTCGTGGATCTTCTCCTCGAGGCGCCGGTACACCCGGTCGAGGTGTTCCTGTTCGATGCCGATCTCTCGGTCCCGCACCGAATCCGGCGCGGTGTGCCGAACCGATCCGACCGCGGTTTCCTGCTGTGCCTGAACGGCCACCGGGCCCCCTTCTGACGTGCTGGGCAGCCGTCAACCGTACGCGAAGGGGACCCCGTGTAGGAAGTTACGCGTCGATCTGGACGAGCTTCTTGCCGTCGAAGGTCATGACCTCGAAGTGATCGATCTCGTTGGTCTTGAAGGCGGCGCCGCCCACGACGTAGAGCGGGTTCTTGGCCTGCTCGGTCTTGGCGTTCGCGATGCCGTAGCCCCACTCCGGGACCGACCAGGAGGAGACCGTCTCGCGCTCGCCGTTCTTGCCGACGGCGATGAGCGAGCACTTCTCCGGGCCCGTCACGTTCTTCAGCTCGACGCCGATCTCCGTGCCCCAGGCCTTCTCGCCCATGGCGACGGTCGCGGAGACCTTGGAGGCGGAGTCGGTGGCGGAGACGCGGTCACTGAGCGTCGCGAAGGTGTCCTTGGCCGCGTTGGCCGACTTGGTGGAGCTCGCCTCCGTGCCCTTGGTGCCGCTGTCGCCGCCGGTCGCCGCCAGCACGGTGAGCGGGCCGCCGATGATCAGGGCGGCCGCGGCCGCCACCAGGAAGAACGAGCGGCGGCGCTTGGCCGCTCGGCGCTCGGACACCTCGTCGACCAGCCGTTCCGCGAGCCGCGGGCTGGGACGGGCGGACAGGGACTCGCCGATCGCGGGGGTGCCGGTGCCCGGCAGGTCCGCGAGGGCGGCCAGCATGGGTTCCATGCCGGCGAGCTCGTCGAGCTGCTGGGCGCACCACTCGCAGCCGGCGAGATGCATTTCGAAAGCGGTTGCTTCGGCGTCGTCGAGAATCCCGAGGGCGTAGGCGCCGACGGTCTCGTGTTCGCTCGGGCTCGGAGATCCCGTAGATCCCTGCATGGGTCCAGACATACCCGAACCACCTGCTCCGAATCCCCCGTAAACGCTCATCACGCCGTCACCCCCCGCTCCTCCAGAGCCAGCTTCATCGACCGCAGGGCATAGAAGACCCGTGAGCGCACGGTGCCGCTGGGTATCCCCAGCGTCTCGGCCGCCTCGTTGACGGTACGCCCCTTGAAGTACGTCTCGACGAGCACCTCCCGGTGGGCCGGGGTCAGGTCGTCGAGCGCGTCGGACAGCGTCATCAGCCACAGCGCCTTGTCGATCTCGTCCTCCGCAGGAATGACCTCCAGCGGCGACGGGTCGACCTCCTGCGGCCGGGCCTGCCGGCTGCGGTGGCCGTCGATGACGATGCGGCGTGCGACCGTCACCAGCCAGGGGCGTACAGATCCGGTCGCACGATTGAGCTGACCGGCGTTCTTCCAGGCACGGATGAGCGTCTCCTGCACGACGTCCTCGGCGCGCTGCCGGTCTCCGGCAACCAGGCGCAGGACATACGCAAGCAGGGGTCCGGCATGCTCCCGATACAGAGCACGCATCAGCTCCTCGTCAGGTTCCGAGGGCTGGGACATGCGATGTCGGGCCCTCGATCCACGTTCATTGGCCACGGCCGCATCCTTGCGCACGCCCACCTCCGGTGTCCGGGGGATCCCCCAGTCGGTCGCTCGACGACGGGTACGCAAGCGGGGTGTTGAGCGTTCAAACCGAGGAGACACTTTTCTCCGGGGTGTCATGACGAGCGGGGACATGGCGGCACATTCCCACCGCTTTTTCTTTACGTTTTCGCCACATCGACAAGATCGGGCGGCCTGCCCGGCGCGCGGCTCGGGTAAACGGTGTGTAATCGAAATCACTTCGACAGTCGGCCGACGGCACCTCTACGAAAGCCGCATACCCGGCACGGGAGTTACGTCCGTGAGGCGAGCGCCGCCCGTCGGCGGTGCCGCGCCACCCGTTCCCGGTTCCCACAGACCTCACTGGAACACCAACGGCGCCGGCGCCCCCGGGACATGTCGACATAGACGATCGGGCAGTTGTCCCCCGCGCACTGCCGCAGCCCCGCCCGGGCGACGGGATCGGTGAGCAGCTCCACCGCGTCCCGGGCCACGGCGGCCAGCAGCGCCACGCACGCCGGCGGTCCGGCCAACTCGCGCACGAGCCCACCGTCTTCGCCACGCACGGCACGCGGGGCCGGGGGAACGGCCCGGGCGGCGTCGTTGACACGGGCCAGGGCGAGGTCGTACGAATCGGCGTCGTGCCGGGCGAGCCACCCGTGCACCAACTGTCCGGTGTTACGACGCAGTTCGCGGAAGGCCGGCGGCCAGGAGGCGTCGGCGTGGACGAGCGGGGTGTCCGGCGGGACGAGTCCGGAGCCGCGGATCCACGCGCACAACGGCGCGACGGCGTCGAGTCGTTCGAGGGGATGCGCGGTCGCCAGCAGGTCGAGACAGATCCGCCCGGCGTCGAACCGGAGCTCGTCCATGCGCGTGTCACCGCCAACCGAGGGGCACTGCTCGAGGAACCGTCCCCTCACAGTGCCAGCGCAGGGTGCCAATCACCAGCCCGCCCGGCGACCGAGGGCGAGGCCGTTCAGGCCGAAGCGGGGTCCGGGGGCGGCAGCCCCCGGGACGATGGGGGTCCCCCGCAGGGGACGCGACCCCCTACTCGTCGGCGTACTTCGCGTCCGCGGCCGGGTCCAGCGCCAGCCGGTACCCCCGCTTCACCACCGTCTGGATCAACTTCGGCGCCCCGAGGGCCGTCCGCAGCCGGGCCATCGCCGTCTCGACGGCGTGCTCGTCCCGCCCGGCGCCGGGCAACGCCCGCAGCAGGTCGGAGCGCGGCACGACCCATCCCGGCCGCCGGGACAGCGCCCGCAGCAAGGACATTCCCGCCGGCGGCACCGGCTTCAGGTTCCCGTCCACCAGCACCGCGTGGCCCCGGATCTCCACTCGGTACCCGGCGATCGGCAGCGCCCGGGCCCGCGACGGCAGCTCCTGGCACAGCAGCTGCACGAGCGGCCCGAGCCGGAACCGCTCCGGCTGGACGGTGTCCACGCCATGCCCCTGGAGCGGCAGCGCCGTGACCGGACCGACGCAGGCGGGCAGCACATCGTGGGCGAGGGCGGCGAGCAGCTCGGGCAGCAGGCCGCGTTCCTCCGCGCGCGACAGCAGGGACGCGGCGGCGGGCGCGCTGGTGAAGGTGATCGCGTCCAGTCCGCGGGAGACGGCGGCGTCGAGGAGCCGGTCGAGCGGCGAGACGTCCTCCGGCGGCATCCACCGGTAGACGGGCACCCCCACGACCTCGGCGCCCGCGACCCGCAGCGACTCCACGAACCCGGGCAGCGGCTCACCGTGCAGCTGTACGGCGACCCGGCGCCCGTCGACACCCTCCTCCAGGAGCCGGTCGAGCACCTCGGCCATGGACTCGCTGGACGGCGACCAGTCCTCCGTCAGCCCGGCGGCCCGCACGGCGCCCTTGACCTTGGGGCCGCGGGCCAGCAGCTCGACGCCGCCCAGCTTGTCGAGCAGCTGCTCGCCGAGCCCCCAGCCGTCGGCGGCCTCGATCCAGCCGCGGAAGCCGATGGCCGTGGTGGCGACCACGACGTCGGGCACCTGGTCGATGAGCTCCTTGGTGGCGGCGAGCAGCTCACCGTCGTCGGCGAGCGGCACGATCCGCAGGGCGGGCGCGTGCAGCACCGCCGCCCCCCGGCGCTGGAGGAGCGCGCTGAGCTCCTCGGCCCGGCGCGCGGCCGTCACGCCCACGGTGAAGCCCGCGAGAGGCCCGTGTTCGACGGCACCCTGAGGGCCGGCATCGGATCGCTGCTGTTGCTCGTACATGACTCTCGTCCCGCTCGGGTCCCGTTTGCACCTACATGCCGACGAGCCTGTCAACGGTGCGTGACAGGCTCGGTTCGGCCACGTGTCGCCGGTGTTACGTCACACCTCGGCGTAGCTGAGCTGCTGCTTCGCCTCGGAAGCGGTGCTTCCTGCCGTGATCCTGCCGGACGGACGGCGAAGGTATACGGCCCAGGTGAC
The DNA here is from genome assembly GCF_042880655.1 of Streptomyces sp. NPDC058295. Taxonomy (NCBI): domain Bacteria; kingdom Bacillati; phylum Actinomycetota; class Actinomycetes; order Kitasatosporales; family Streptomycetaceae; genus Streptomyces; species Streptomyces sp. NPDC058295. Next base: position 79,169 of record NZ_JBHVYO010000001.1, on the reverse strand, counting down.
CCCGAAGCACGCCGCGTAGAAGGCGAGGAAGGCGACGAAAGCGCCGGTCCCGGAACCGTAGGACAGGAAGGACTGCCGGAAGGCCAGGTTGATCGCTACACCGCCGAGCGCACCGACCGCGCCGATCAGCCCCATGGAGGCACCGGAGAGACGCCGGCCGTAGGCGGCCGCCTCCTCGCCCTCCAGCCCCTTGGCCACGGCCTTCGCCTGGAAGATGCCGGGGATCATCTTGTACGTCGACCCGTTGCCGAGGCCGCTGAGCACGAACAGCACCACGAAGACGGAGACGAAGAGCGGCAGCGACTTCTGCATGCTGGCGAAGACCAGGACGGCGGTGGCGGCGGCCATGCCGACGTAGTTGTACAGGGTGATGCGGGCACCGCCGTAGCGGTCGGCGAGCCAGCCGCCGACGGGACGGATGAGGGAGCCGAGCAGCGGGCCGATGAAGGTGAGGTAGGCCGCCTGGAGGGGCGTCCGGCCGAACTGGTTCGTCAGGACCTGCCCGAAGGCGAAGCTGTAGCCGATGAACGACCCGAAGGTGCCGACGTAGAGGAAGGACATGATCCAGGTGTGCATGTCCTTCGCGGAGTCGATCGCCGCGCCCGTGTCGTTCTTCACGGAGGCCAGGTTGTCCATGAACAGCGCGGCGAGGGTGGCGGCGACGACGATGAGCGGGATGTAGATCCCCAGCAGCACGCGCGGCCCGCCGCTGGCGCCGATGACGGCGAGGGCGATCAGCTGGATCACCGGCACGCCGATGTTGCCGCCGCCCGCGTTGAGCCCGAGCGCCCACCCCTTCTTACGGAGCGGGAAGAAGGCGTTGATGTTGGTCATGGAGGAGGCGAAGTTGCCGCCGCCGATGCCCGCGAGCAGCCCGACCAGCAGGAACGTGTTGAACGAGGTCCCCGGGTCCATCACCGTGAACGCGGCGATCGTGGGGATCAGCAGCAGCCCGGCCGAGATGATCGTCCAGTTCCGGCCGCCGAAGACCGCGACGGCGAAGGTGTAGGGCACCCGCACGACCGCCCCGACCAGCGTCACCATCGACGTCAGCAGGAACTTGTCGGCCGGGGTGAGGCCGTACTCCGGGCCCATGAAGAGCACCAGCACGGACCACATCGTCCAGATCGAGAACCCGATGTGCTCGGAGAGGACGGAGAAGAGGAGGTTGCGGCGGGCGATCTTCTCGCCCTTCTCGTTCCAGAAGGCCTCGTTCTCCGGGTCCCACTCCTCGATCCAGTGGCTCCCCTTCTTCGTGGGGGGCGGGGATGCGGGGGCTGTACTCGGGGCTGTCATGACGCCTCCACGGTGCTCCGGGGCTGGGGTGGTTCGGGGGGATGAGCGGTGATGAGTCCCGAAGGTAGGGAGGGCGCGTTTCCACGCTGTGGCTCTGGGTGACCGGAAAGGAACGTTGCTCTCACCTTGCGCCGAGGGCCGGTGAGAGGTCTTCGTCCATGGACGCGAACTGCCCCCCTCCCCGGCCCTCGGACCGGGGAGGGGGGCACATCCGCCGACGGCCAGGGCGCCCTTCAGTGGCAGGCGAACTCCTTGTCGGCGATGCTCCCGCTCAACGTGCGGGTCTGACCGCGGACCGCGCCGGTCGGGTCGTGAACGGAGAGGTCCCAGGCCCCGGCGTTGCGGCTCAGGACCGCGTACCCGCGAGGACCGTCCCGACCGAGAGCGCCGCGGCCGGCACACCCGTCATGACCAGAACGATGGTCCGGCGCATCCTGCTCACCTTCCTCCGTCCCGAAACCCTGGGCTCCGACCCGTCCGGCCGACGGGCATACCGGTCATACTCACAAGGTGCCGTTCAGGACCGGTGCGTTCCGGCGCCGGCCCGGCCGTCCGGCCACAGGCGTGGCCTGCGGCGGGCCGCCAGATCCTCCACCCAGCCGAAGCAGACCACACAAGCCGCCGTGAGCAGCCAGATGGCCGGCAGCTGCGGCCACGGGCTCTCCAGGACCCAGGAGGCGTCCGTCTCCAGCCAGGAGACGCCCCACAGCCGGTCCCACAGGGCCTCCACGACCCCGATGCAGACGTTGTGCCACAGGTAGATCGTCACGGCACGGGAGTTGAGCAGGGTGATGAGCCGGTCCCAGCGGCGCAGCCCGGCCGGCCACTCGGACCAGGACGGGCTGAGGTGCAGGAGCAGCAGCACCGCGGCGAAGGACCACAGGGACTGGGCGAAGGGCATGTCGTCCAGGTCGTGGCCCTCCCTGAGGTCGTGGGTCAGGGCGTACCAGAGTCCGATCCCCGCCACCGCGGGCGCCAGGGACGGCACCACGTAACGCGGCAGGCGACGCAGCACGCCCTCCTGGTGCGCCATGCCCAGCAGCCAGCACGCGCCGAACGCGCCGAAGTCGCTGAGCTGGGCCTCCAGCCGCCAGCCCGGCACCGACAGCGCGCCGAACTCCAGGGCCGCGGACAGCGCGACGGGCGCGAGGATCGTCGGCCAGGGCAGCCGGCGCAGGGCACGCAGCAGGAACGGGGAGAGCAGCACGAACCAGAGGTAGGCGCGGAGGTACCAGAGGGGTACGCCCAGGTCGCCGGCCCAGCCGTCGCTGATCAGCCCGTGCACCCCGGACAGGCCCTCGCCGTACGGCGGGTCGCTCAACGGCAGGATCCAGTAGGCGAGGTGGAGCCACCACCAGCCGGGGTGCCCCTCCTCGTCCGGGCCCCAGCCCGCCACCAGCATGCCCGTCACACCGACCGCGCCCAGCAGCCACAGCGGGGGCAGCAGCCTGCGCAGCCGGCCTCGTACGACTCCCAGCGCGGGGCGGCCGGCCAGCGAGCGGGCCATGAGGTTGCCGGCGAGCGCGAACATCACGCCCATGGAGGGGAAGACGACGGGCAGCCAGGCCCAGCCCATCAGGTGGTAGAAGACGACCCGGAAGAGGGCGATGGCCCGGAGCAGGTCGAAGTAGCGGTCCCGGCCACCGCCCTTCCTCCCCGCACCCTTCTTCTCCGCGCCCTGCAGCCCCGAACCCTGCTGCTCGGAACCCTGCTGCTCGGAATCCTGCTGCTCCGGCACGGTGGGCCGGGCCGATGAGTGGGGCAGTTCGGGCAACTCGGCCGTGGTGTCCGTCGGGTGGGTGCTCATCAGGCCGCTCCTCCGTCCGCGGTCGCCGCCACACCGGGCGGGGCCGCCACCTGGCCCTTGCGGCGGAGTTTCTGCCAGCGCAGCCGGCCGCCGGTGAGGGCGGTGATCCAGGACTGGAGCAGCACGATGTACATCAGCTGGCGGTAGAGGAGTTGCTGCAGCGGAAGGGAGATGAGGGGGGTGAGGCGCTCGCGGTCCAGGACGAAGGCGTACGCCGCGCAGCCCGCCTGGACGGCGAGGACGCCGAACCAGGCCGCGATCGTCTTGCCGGTCGGGCCGAAGAGCAGGCCGTAGACGAGGAAGAGGTCGATGAGCGGGGCGAGGAGCGGGGCGACCACCATGAAGAGGGAGACGAGGGGCAGCCCGACGCGGCCGAAGCGCCCGGAGGGACCGCTCTCGACCAGCGCCCGGCGGTGCTTCCAGATCGCCTGCATGGTGCCGTAGCACCAGCGGTACCGCTGCGACCACAGCTGCTGGACGGACTCGGGCGCCTCGGTCCAGGCGCGCGCCTTCTCCGCGTAGACGACGTGCCAGCCGTCCCGGTGGATGGCCATGGTGATGTCGGTGTCCTCGGCGAGGGTGTCGTCGCTCATGCCGCCGACCCGGTCGAGCGCGCTGCGGCGGAACGCCCCGACGGCCCCCGGGATGGTGGGCATGCAGCGCAGGACGTCGTACATCCGGCGGTCGAGGTTGAAGCCCATCACGTACTCGATGTGCTGCCAGGCGCCGATCAGGGTGTCCTTGTTGCCGACCTTGGCGTTGCCGGCGACCGCGCCGACCTTCGGATCGGCGAAGGGCTGGACGAGTTCACGGACCGTGGAGGGCTCGAAGACGGTGTCGCCGTCCATCATCACGATGAGGTCGTGCCGGGCGTTGGCGATACCCCGGTTGAGGGCGGCGGGCTTGCCCGCGTTGAGCTGCCGGACGACGCGGACGCCGGGCAGGTGCAGGTCCTCGACGATCCGGGCGGTGCCGTCGCTGGAGCCGTCGTCGATGACGACGATCTCGATCGGGTGCTCGCTCTTCATCAGCGAACGCACCGTGCTCTCGATGCACTTGGCCTCGTTGTAGGCCGGGACGAGCACCGACGCCGGTTCGGTGACGGGCGCGTCGGGGCCCCAGACGAAGTCTTTGCGGCGGGTACGGCGGGTGTGGATCGCGGAGAGCAGGAGCATCAGCCCGAACCGGGCGAAGACCAGGACGCCGATGACGGCGAGACCGACGACCAGGACGGCGGTGATGTCGTCCGAGGCCTCGACCAGGAAGACCCAGGCCTTGCCCTTCCACAGGTCGAGCCCGGTGACCGGGGTGTGCGCGCTCGGGGCCGCCAGTGCCTCGGTGAGGTTCTCGAACGTGTAGCCCTTGCCCTGGAGTTCGGGGAGGTAGGTGTCGAGGGCCCGGACCGTCTGGTGGCGGTCGCCGCCGGAGTCGTGCATGAGGACGATCGCGCCCTTGCCGCCCTGCGGCGTGGAGTTACGGATGATCTCCCGGACCCCGGGCCTGCGCCAGTCCTCGCTGTCGGCGGTGGTGAAGACGGTGAGGTAGCCACGGGTGCCGACGAACTGCGTGACCGGCCAGGAGGCGTTGTCGAGGGCGTCCGTGCTGGAGGAGTAGGGCGGCCGGAAGAGCGAGGTCCGGATCCCCGCGGCGCCTGCCAGGGCCAGCTGGTTCTGGGTGAGCTCCCAGTCGATGCGCTTCTTCGACTGGTAGGAGAGGTCGGGGTGGTTGAAGGTGTGCAGCCCGATCTCGTGGCCCTCGTCCACCATCCGCCGGACCAGGTCCGGGTAGCGGGAGGCCATGGTGCCGGTGATGAAGAAGACGGCGTGCACGTGGTGCTTCTTCAGGACGTCGAGGACCTCGGGGGTCCACTTCGGGTCGGGCCCGTCGTCGAAGGTGAGCACGATCCGGTGGTCCGGCACGTCCAGGTTGGTCTGCTGCCCGTTCCGGGTGTCGACGACCGGGCCGCCGTCGAGCACATTCTGCGGCACCTTGTCGGCGGCGGCCTCGGGGTGGATGCGGTAGTCGGCGAGGATCTCGCTGTGCACATAGCCGCGCAGCATCAGCATCGCCATCATCGCGAAGAGCACGACGAGCGGCAGCAGATGACGCAGCCGGAGCGACACCAGCCGCCGGCGTTCGGGTGACGGCGGCGCGGCGTGCGCGGAGCCGCCGGCCGCGTGCCCCGGGGCGCGGCCCCGCCCCTGCCTCGGGCCGGACCGCCGGCCGGAGGACCGCCGCCCAGCGCCGCGCGACCCGCCGGCCGACTCACCTCCTGGCGCGTCCCCCGTCGACGGTGAAGCGGACGCGGCGTGGCCGCCGGACGAGTGCGCGGGCTGCCCGACAGCTGACCGTCGGGTCGAGCGGCGGCTGGTACGTGGTGCCATGAGAGGTGGTTCTCCGGGGACGAGATCGGGCGAGGTACGCGCCGCAAGCTGAAGCGGCGAGGAGCGAGCATCAAGGCATCGCTGACAGGTGCGGACTTCATCTGCCGTGCCCCGTCACATCGGGGCCGTCAGGTCGGGGTTGCCGGGTCGGGGTTGCCGGGTCGGCCGTCAAGCCGGGGTTGCCGGGTCGGGGTCGCCGGGTCGGCCGTCAAGCCGGGGTTGCCGGGTCGGGGTTGCCGGGGTCGGCCGTCAGGTCGGGGTTTGCCGGGGTCGGAGCTGTCACTTCGAGGCCGCTGTGTCGGGGCCGTCAGGTCGGGGCCGTGCCCCGATTCCCGGCCCGGGTGACCAAAGCCCCGGCCCCGGGCCCAGGTAGCCGAAACCCAGGTCTCGGCCCGGATGGCCAGAGCCCGGTCCGGTCCCGGCCCGGACGGCCAAAGCTCCAGCCCCCCGCCCAGGTGCTCCAGGTACTCCAGGTGCTCCAGGCGCCCCAAGTGCGCCCGGTGCCCCGGCGCAGCCGCGGCGGTCGGCGTCGATGTGGTGTTCGCCGGTCGCCGCTCCGAAGCCGGGTCCCGGCGGCTGGGTTCATCGCGCGCCGAGGCCGATGGCGTCCGTGAGGCCGGTCGGCCGGCGACGCTCACGGGTCCCGTTCAGGCTGCCGGGGTCGATGCCGCCGGGACCGGTTCCGGCGGGCCGCCGGCGACCGTGGTGGAGGCCCCGCCCGCCGGGGACGGCTCGGAGGAGGCGGAAGGAGAAGCGGCGGGTGAGGACGCCGGCGGTGGCGCGGACGGGGTCGGTGCGACCACCGGGCTGCTCGGGCCGGGCGCCGAGGAGGCCGTGGCCGTCGCGCCGGCGCTGGGGCGGGTGGTCCCGCTCGCCGAGGGCCGCGCCGCCGTGGACGCCTTGCCCGACGGAGCCGCGCTCCCCGACGCACCCGGCGCCGTACTCGAACCCGGCTTGCCCGGCATCGTGCCGGACGCGCTCGCGGTGGCACCCGAGCCGCCCGGAACCGTGCCGCCGGGCATCCCGTGGCGCGGGCTCGCGGACTTGTCGGGTGCCGACGTGCCGTCCACCTCGCCGGCCGCCGGCTTCTCGTCGGCCTGGCCCGGTACGGGGACCGGCAGCCAGGGCGCGCCCGCGTTGCCCGAGAGCAGCGCGGCCACGATGACGACGGCGTACGCCCCGCAGGCGGTACCCACGACGATGCCGATCCGGCGGAACGTGCGGCTGCGCCGACCCGACTCGTCGACGAACACCGGGACGTCGGAGGCGGCATCGGAACCGTCCGGTCGCCCCTTCTTCAGGGGGTCGAGCTGGACGGTCACCTCGGCCGGGTCGCTCCCCTCCCCGTCCGCGCCGCCGGGCTGCTCTCCCCAGGGGTCCCGGAGGTCGCTCGACCGTTCGTTTTCGGAAAGTCCGTTCGAGGTGTTCGAGGCCGACAGGAGACCGCTTTCTCGCGGTACATCCATGAGTGACCGGTATCGGACGCTTTCTCCCGCCATGGACGTCAGAGGCTGCCCCCCGATCCCGGCCAGGCTCTGGGACGCAGGCCCCAGGGCCGGCACATCCCGGGTCGGCGATGCCGCCGCCGGCCACTCCGGTTGGGCGTCTTCTCGCCAATTCTTCATGTGCGTACTTCCCCCCACGGAACTGTTCCGGGTGCGCCGACGACCCTGAGCGCACGCCGACGAACCGGGCCCCCACCCAGCTCTCGCGCCCCATTTATCCCATTGCGCTCAGGTCTACGAATCTAGCGCAGGCTTGGGCCCTGTGTTCGCGATGCGTCATACATGGACAGAATTCACGCCCTTGTCCATGGCTGGAAATCGCCCACGGTCAAGCCTCGATGGTCGCACTCGATCACTGCGATCACGAAAGTGATCCATCGATGCACATCGCAGATCGAGGCGGTCAGCACGTTTCGCCACACAAGCGACATGTATGCATAAAAGATCGGCTCCGGGGTGGCGACGGAGAGCCGCCCCAGGCATGGCCGGAAAGTTCACTGGCGCCAACACCGGTTTGCGCGTTTTCCCCACCCGCCCCATTGACGTGACCACAGCAGCCACATAACTTCCCCCGTCGAAGCGCTTCGACGTCACCCATCGAATCGATTCGGTGGACGCACCGTGACGCCCTCAGATCCATCCGACTCCCCTGGAGGCACAGGATGTTGACGGCACGAAGGCGTGTGATGGCACGACGGGGAACGGCGAGTGCGGCGGCGGTCCTCGCCGGATCGCTGCTCCTGGCCTCCTGCGGCGGCTCGGACGGCGGTGGCACCTCCGACGCCAAGACCCTGCGGCTGTGGCACTACGAGGCTCCGAACAGCGCGATGGGCGCGGCCTGGACGGCGGCGATCAAGGAGTTCGAGGCCCAGCACCCGGGCGTGAAGGTGGAGTTCGAGGAGAAGAGCTTCGACCAGATCCAGAAGACCGCCCCGATGGTCCTCAACTCCTCCGACGCACCCGACCTCATGGAGTACAACAAGGGCAACGCGACGGCGGGCCTGCTCTCCCGGCAGGGGCTCCTCACCGACCTGTCCGCCGAGGTGACGAAGCGCGGCTGGGACAAGCTGCTCAGTCCGGGCGTGCGCACCACCAGCCGTTACGACACGAACGGCGTGATGGGCTCAGGCAAGTGGTACGGCGTGCCCAACTACGCCGAGTACACGATGGTCTACTTCAACAAGGACCTGTTCGCGAAGTACGAGATCGCCGAACCGAAGACGTTCGACGACCTGGTCGCGGCGATGGACACCTTCGCCGAGCACAAGATCACCCCGCTCGCCAACTCCGGCGCCGAGTACCCGGCCCAGCAGTACGTCTACCAGCTGGCCCTGTCCAGGGCGGACCGCTCCTGGGTCGACTCCTACGAGCTGTACCAGGGCGAGAAGACCGACTTCCACGACGCCGCCTGGACGTACGCGGCCGACACCTTCGCCGACTGGGTGAAGAAGGGCTACATCGGCAAGAGCTCCACCGGCGCCAAGGCCGAGGACACGGGCGTCTCCTTCCTCCAGGGCAAGGCGCCGATCCTGTTCTCCGGCAGCTGGTGGTACGGCCGCTTCCAGGACGAGGCGACGTTCGACTGGGGCACCACCCTGTGGCCCGGCTCGAACCTCTCCCCTGGCTCCGGCGGCAACCTCTGGGTGGTCCCCAAGAGCGCCCACAACAAGGAACTCGCCTACGACTTCATCGACATCACCATGTCGAAGAAGATCCAGAACCTGCTCGGCAACAAGGGCGGCGTCCCGGTCGCGGCGGACGCCGCCGCCATCACCGACCCGAAGTCCAAGGAGCTCATCGCCCAGTTCAACACCCTGTCCGGCCGCGACGGCCTGGCCTTCTACCCGGACTGGCCGGTCCCCGGCTTCTACGACGTCCTCGTCTCCGAGACCCAGAAGCTGATCACCGGCAGCGAGAAGCCCGACGGCTATCTCGACGCGTTGCAGGAGGCGTACGACAAGGGCGTACCGAAGACATGACGGTGACCGTCGAACGCGGCGGGCGGGTGACCGGCAAGCAGGGCGGGTCCGTTCACCCGCGCCGTGCCCGCGATTCCTACGCGCTGTTCCTGCTCCCGGGCGCCCTCGCCTTCCTCACCGTCGTCATCGTGCCGTTCCTGATGAACACCGGGGTGAGTCTCACCGACTGGCAGGGCGTGGGCAGCCCCGAGTGGTCCGGACTCGCCAACTACCGCGCGCTGCTGGACGACGCGGAGTTCTGGGAGAGCTTCCGGCACAGCCTCTTCATGGTCGTCGCGATGGCGGCGCTCCCCACGGCCGTCGGACTGGTCCTTGCCGCCGCCCTGTTCGACTACGTCGGCAAGCACTTCGGCAGCCGGACGGCGGCCGTCCTGCGGGCCTGCTTCTATCTCCCGCAGGTGCTGCCGATCGCGGTCGCCGGCATCGTCTGGAGCTGGATCCTCGCGCCCGACGACGGCTCGCTCAACGAGCTGCTCCGGGCCGTCGGTCTCGGCTCCTGGCGGCAGGACTGGCTCGGCGACCCCGACCTCGCGCTCTACAGCGTCATGGGCGTGATGGTGTGGGTGCAGCTCGGCTTCCCGCTGGTCGTCTTCATGGCGGGACTGGAACGCGTCGACCCGCAGCTGTACGAGGCGGCCGAGCTGGACGGCGCCGGCTGGTGGCGTCGCTTCCTGCACATCACGCTGCCGCAGATCCGCCCGGAGATCTACGTCGTCCTGACCTGGTGCACGATCGCCGCGCTGAAGGTGTTCGGCGCGGTCTACGTCCTGACGAAGGGCGGCCCCGGCGGCGCGACGAACGTCCCCTCCTACTTCTCCTTCGCCACGTTCTTCGAGAAGACGCAGGTCGGCTACGGCGCCGCGATCTCCACCGTGCTCACCGTGATCATCCTCGCCCTCTCCCTGGTCGGCCTGCGGCTTCAGACCCGGGCGGAGGACGCGGAGGAAGGACTCCGGACATGAAGGCCGTACGAGCCCTGCGCCGCTACCCGGTCCTCCTGGCCCTCTGCCTGGCCGCCCTCTTCATGATCGTCCCGTTTCTGATCGTCGCCGTGAACGCGGTCAAGTCACCTGCGGAGTACGCGCGCAACGGCCCGTTGAGCCTGCCCGACGGCCTGTACCTGGACGGTCTGAAGGACTTCTGGGAGCGCGTCGACTACAGCCGCAAGCTGCTGAACTCGGTCCTGATCAGCGGCTCGGTGGCGGTGCTCGCGGTGGTCCTGTCGGTGCTGAACGCCTACGCGATCGGCATCGGGCGGATCAGGGGCCGCACCTGGGTCCTGGCCTTCTTCGTGCTGGCGAACATGCTGCCCCAGGAGGCGCTGGTCTACCCGGTGTACTACCTGAGCAAGCAGGCCGGCCTGTACGACACCCGGCTGAGCGTGATCATCGTCTTCACGGTGATCCAGGCGGCCTTCGGCACCTACCTGCTCTCCGCCGTGCTGAGCCGGTTCCCGCGCGAGATCATCGAGGCGGCCCAGATCGACGGCGCCGGCAAGTGGCAGGTGCTGTGGCGGATCGTCGTCCCCGTCAGCCGGCCCACCCTCGGTGTGCTGCTGGTCTTCTTCTTCATCTGGACCTGGAACGAGTTCCTGCTCCCGCTGGTCATGCTGATCTCCAACGACAACCAGACCGTGTCGGTGGCCCTCGGCGTCCTGCAGGGGCAGCGCCTGATGGACGCCACGATGACCAACGCGGCCGCCCTCCTCGGCGTACTCCCGGCCCTCGTCTTCTTCCTCGTCTTCCAGCGGACCCTCACCCGCGGTATGGCCGTGGGCGCCGTGAAGTAGTGAGGACCGAGCAGTAAGGACCCCCACCCATGAAGTTCACCGACGGTTACTGGCTGCTGCGCGAGGGCGTCACGGCCGCCCACCCGGCCGAGGTCCTCGACGTCGCCGAGTCGGACGGCGTCCTGGAGATCCACGCGCCGACCCGGCCCATCCGCAGCCGCGGCGACCTGATGACGGGACCGGTCATGACGATCACCGCCCACACCCCGATGCCCGACGTCGTCGGCCTCACCCTCACCCACTTCACGGGCGAGCGGCCCCGCGAGCCGGCCTTCGACCTCACCGAGGCGGAGCCCGCCCCCCTGCTCTCCTACGACGACGACTGCGCGACCCTGACCTCCGGCGCGCTCTCCGTGAAGGTCGCCCGTTCCGGCCCCTGGCACGTGGAGTTCCTCGCCCACGGCCGCGTCCTCACCTCCAGCGGCCCCAAGAGCATGGGCATCCTGCGGGACGCGGCCACCGGCGGCCACTACCTGCGCGAGCAGCTCGACCTGGGAGTGGGGACCTCCGTCTACGGCCTCGGCGAACGCTTCGGCCCGCTGGTCAGGAACGGCCAGGTCGTCGACATCTGGAACGCCGACGGCGGCACGGCGACCGAACAGGCCTACAAGAACGTGCCGTTCTACCTCACGGACGCCGGCTACGGCGTCTTCGTCGACCACCCGGGCAAGGTGTCCTTCGAGGTCGGCTCGGAGGCCGTGTCCCGGGTCCAGTTCAGCGCCGAGACGCAGGAGTTGACGTACTACGTCATCCACGGCCCCGCCCCGAAGGACATCCTGCGCAAGTACACCGCCCTCACCGGCCGCCCCGCCCTCCCGCCCGCCTGGTCGTTCGGCCTGTGGCTGTCGACGTCGTTCACCACCTCCTACGACGAGGAGACGGTGACCTCGTTCATCGAGGGCATGCGGGAGCGCGAACTGCCGCTCTCCGTCTTCCACTTCGACTGCTTCTGGATGCGAGAGTTCCACTGGTGCGACTTCAGCTGGGACCCACGGGTGTTCCCCGACCCCGAGGGCATGCTGGCCCGGCTGAAGGCGAAGGGCCTGCACGTCAGCGTGTGGATCAACCCGTACATCGCCCAGCGTTCACCGCTCTTCGCCGAGGGCCGGGCACTCGGCCATCTGCTGAAGCGTCCGGACGGGAGTGTCTGGCAGTGGGATCTGTGGCAGCCCGGCATGGCCCTCGTGGACTTCACCAGCCCCGCCGCCCGCGACTGGTACGCGGCCAAGCTGGAGGCGCTGCTCGCGCAGGGCGTCGACTGCTTCAAGACCGACTTCGGCGAACGCGTCCCGGTCGACGTGACCTGGTCGGACGGCTCGGACCCGGAGCGGATGCACAACTACTACACGTACCTCTACAACCGCACCGTCTTCGACGTGCTGCGCAAGCACCGGGGCGAGGGGGAGGCGGTCGTCTTCGCGCGGTCGGCGACGACCGGCAGCCAGCAGTTCCCGGTGCACTGGGGCGGTGACTGCGAGGCGACGTACGCGTCGATGGCGGAGTCGCTGCGCGGCGGGCTGTCCCTGGGCCTGTCCGGCTTCGGCTTCTGGAGCCACGACATCGGCGGCTTCGAGGGCACCCCGACACCGGCGCTGTTCAAGCGCTGGCTGGCCTTCGGCCTGCTGTCCTCGCACAGCAGACTGCACGGCAGCTCCTCGTACCGGGTGCCCTGGCTGTTCGACGAGGAGTCGGTGGACGTGGCCCGGCACTTCACCCGGCTGAAGCTGCGGCTCATGCCCTACCTGTACGAGGCGGCCCGCGTCGCCCACGAGGAGGGCACACCGATGATGCGGGCGATGGTGCTGGAGTTCCCGGCGGATCCCGGCTGCGCGCACCTGGAACGGCAGTACATGCTCGGCCCGGACCTGCTGGTCGCACCAGTGTTCGACGACGCGGGGGACGTGACGTACTACGTCCCCGAGGGCACCTGGACCCACTACCTCACCGGGCGGACGGTGACCGGGCCGCGCTGGGTGCGTGAACGCCACGGGTTCCTCAGCGCGCCGCTGCTGGTCCGGCCGGGCGCGGTCCTCCCGGTGGGCGCCCACGCCGACCGGCCGGACTACCCGCACGCCGACGGGGTCACCCTGCGCACCTACGGCCTGGAGCGCGGCGCGCAGGTGACGGTACGGGTCGGGGACGTGACCTTCACCGTCGTACGGGAGGGGGACACCCTGCGGGCGTCCGCGAGCGACCCCTCGGCGCCGTGGACGCTGGCGGCCGGCGACCGGGTCGCGCGGGCGGCCGCGGGCACCGGCTTCCTGACCCTGGAGACCCCGGACGACCAGGAGCGGGCCTGATGGTGAAGATCACCGATGTGGCGCGGCACGCCGGGGTCTCCCCCAGCACGGTGTCGTACGCGCTGAGCGGCAAGCGTCCGATCTCCGAGGAGACCCGGCGACGGGTCGAGGAGGCCGCCCGCACCCTGGGCTACCGCCCGCACGCCGGCGCCCGGGCGCTGGCCAGCAGCCGCTCCAACGTGCTGGCGCTGGTCGTGCCGCTGCGGGCCGGCATCCATGTCCCGGTGGTCATGCAGTTCGCGGTGTCGGTGGTGACGGCGGCCCGGCGGCACGACCACGATGTGCTGCTGCTGACCCAGGAGGAGGGTGAGGAGGGGCTGCGCAGGGTCGCGGACACGGCCCTGGTCGACGCGCTGATCCTGATGGACGTCCAACTCCAGGATCCCCGGCTGCCGTTGCTGCGCTCCTTGGACCGACCGTCCGTGATGATCGGTTTCCCGCTCGAGGCCGACGGACTGACCTGCATCGACCTCGACTTCCGGGCGGCGGGCGAGCGGTGCGTGGAGCATCTGGCACAGCTCGGGCACCGGGTGGTCGCTCTGGTCGGGTCGCCGCCGGAGGTGTACGTGCGCGGGACGGCGTTCGCGCAGCGCGTGGTCCAGGGGTTCACCGCGGCCGCCGACCGGGCGGGGCTCGCCTCCGTCGTCCACCCCTGCGAGGCGACCCCGGCCGCGGCGCGCCGGGTGGCGGAGCGGCTGCTGCGCGAGCAGCCCGCGTTGACGGGGGTGGTGGTCCACAACGAGGCGGCCCTGGAGCCCCTCGTCGAGGCGTTCGAGCAGCTGGGGCTGCGGGTCCCCGGCGATATGTCGGTCACGGCGATCTGCCCCGACGAGCTGGCCGCGGGGCTCCGGGTACCGGTCACGTCCATCGCGCTGCCGTCGGCGGAGCTGGGTGAGCGGGCGGTGGAGCTGCTGATGCGCAAGCTCGACGGCGAGACCGTGCCCGAGGCGACCCTGCTGCCGCCGGCGATGACCCGGCGGGCGAGTACGGCGCCGCGGACGGTCAGTCCACGCTGACAGGGTTGCCGAGGCGGGTCCCCAGGAGCGCGCAGGACACACCCTGGACGCCTTCGTAGCCCACGGTCCGACCGGGGGCGAGTTCCCGGGCGAGGCGTTCGGCCAGCGTCTCGCCCTCCTCGTGCAGGCGCAGGAACGCGGCGTCCCAGCGGAAGTCGTCGCGGTCGGCCAGCCAGGTGTTCATGGCGGCGTCGATGCCGATCGCCCAGGCGGACAGGTCGGCGACCAGAGCGGCGGACAGGCCGAGGGCGGCCCGGGGGTCGTCCGGGGCGAAATCGTCGTAGAGACCCCTGCGGAGCGGGCGCGCGTGGTACTCGCCCAGGAGCGTGATGTGCGGCGGGTCTTCCACCGGGTCTCCCTCTCTTGAAACGACGCGTGACGACAAGAACCCCGCCGCTCGGGAGCGACGGGGTTCTTGTTCACATGGGATGAGTGGAGATGGCGGGAATCGAACCCGCGTCCAACGGTGCAGAATCAGGGCTTCTCCGTGTGCAGTTCGCTGTGATTTTCTCGGCCCCGGTGATCACGCGAACAAGTCGCCGACGGGCCCAGTCACTGTTTGATTTCCCATCCGACCCCGTGACCGGGCCAGATGGTTTAGTTCCCTAGATTATGCCAGGATCCGGGCCGGGAACACTCCCGGGCTGACACCCTTTAGGGTCCTACATCACTGCTTATTAGGCAGCGAGGGCGTAGGACTGGGAATCGCTCTTGGTATTGGCGATTATTTTTTGCGACATATGGTTTACGAGATCATTGCCGCTTCCTCGACACGCTTCCCCTGCTTCAACAGTCGCTGTCGAAACCGATCATCCCCATGTTGATTTTTCAATCCCTCCGAAGAGGGCCCCTCCGGAGAGGGTTTCGTGCCTGCTGTGCGGCACAGGTGCCATCGTACGTGACCAACGCACGACGGTGCCACTGTATTCCCGGCGACCCCGCGGACGGCGGCATCGCGTGCGGCGGCAGCGGCTACGGGCGCAGCGTCACGCGTGCCGCTGCTTGCGCTTCTCCGCCGCGATCACCCGGTCCGTCTCCCGGCGGTCCTGCTGCTCGCGCAGGGTCTGCCGCTTGTCGTACTCCTTCTTGCCGCGCGCCAGCGCGATCTCGGCCTTCGCCCGGCCGTCCTTGAAGTAGACGGCGAGGGTCACGATCGTGTGGCCCGTCTCCTCGGCCTTCACCGCCAGCTTGTCGATCTCCTCGCGGTGCAGCAGCAGCTTGCGCTTGCGGCGCGCGGAGTGATTGGTCCAGCTGCCCTGGAAGTACTCGGGGATGTGCGCGGCGTGCAGCCACGCCTCGTTCCCCTCGATCTGGACGAAGGCGTCGGTCAGCGAGGCGCGCCCCTCGCGCAGCGACTTCACCTCGGTGCCGGTGAGGACGAGGCCGGCCTCGTAGACGTCGATGATCGCGTAGTCGTGCCGGGCCTTCTTGTTCTGCGCGACGATCTTGCGCTTGCCGTCCTTGACCTTGCCGGACGCGGCCGCCCCGCCCTGCTTCGGCTGGGACTCCTTCGGTACGTACATTCCCTTGCTCATAGTGCAGCCAGTTTCGCACCCGGAGGCCCGCTGAGGGAAAGCCGATTACGCGGCGGTCGCTCAGGGCACGTCCCCGAGGCCGCTCAGCACGGTCTCGGCCCGCTCCAGCGCCCCGTCGTCCGCCTCCAGGTCGGGGGTGATGCCCCGGCCGTCGACACCGTGGCCGGAGGGAGTGCGGTAGTGCCCCACGGTCAGCTCGGCGACGGAGCCGTCGGGCAGCCGGCTCGGCATCTGGACCGAGCCCTTGCCGAAGGTACGGGAGCCCACGACGACCGCGCGGCCACGGTCCTGGAGGGCGCCGGTGAGCAGCTCGGCGGCGCTCATCGTGCCGCCGTCGACGAGCGCGACCAGGGGGCTGGTGGTGTCGCCGCCGCCCTCGGCGTGCAGGGCGCGCTGATCGCCGTCGACGTCGTAGGTGGCGACCAGGCCGCCGTCGAGGAAGGCGGAGGCGGCGGAGACGGCCTCGGTGACCAGGCCGCCGGAGTTGCCGCGCAGATCGAGGACGATCCCGGCCCCCGCCGGGGCCCGGCGGACGGCGCTGCGCACGCTGTCACCGACACCCTTGGTGAACGCGGCGACGGTGATGACGGTGGTGTCGTCGGAAAGCCGGTGGACGGTGACGGAGTCCGTGGACAGGAGCGCACGGCGCAGGGTCTCGGTCCACGCGCGCGTGCCGCGCTCCAGGCCGAGACGGACGGAGCTACCGGCGGTCGCGCTCGTGGCGTCACCGCGCAGTAAGGAGACGACGTCGGTGACCGGGAGGCCTTCGACGGACCGTCCGTCCACGCTGCGCAGCCGGTCGCCCGCGCGGATCCCGGCGGCGGCCGCGGGCGATCCCGACCGCACCCTGGTCACCTCGATCCGGCCGTCCCGGTCGCCTCGCGCCTCCAGGCCGACGCCGGTGTACCGGCCGTCGAGGGACGCCTCGAAGTCCTCGTACTCACCCTCGGAGTAGACGGCCGCCCAGCGGTCCCCGCTGCGGCTGACGGCGCGCTCGGCGGCCTCCATCGGGGACTTGCCGTCCGCGGCGGCCTCCTCGGCGGCCCGCGTCACGTCCTCGGAGTGGCCGGCGGGGGCCGGGGAGGGAGCGGCGCCTGCGGCGTTCCGCCCGCCCTCCGCGGGGTCGCCCGGCAGGGATCCGGTGGCGGCGCCGGCGACGAGCACGCTCGCGAACACCAATGTCAGGGCGGCCCCGCGGCCGAAACGGCGGGGCTGACAGAACAGGTCACGGCCTGACATGGCGGTGAGTCTAGGGGAACGCGAAGGGCCGTACGGTCGGTTGCCCGTACGGCCCGGGGGGCGTGCGTCACACCTTCAGGTACTTGCGCAGCGCGAAGAACGCGGCCAACGCGGGCATCAGCAGGCTCGTGGCGAGGATGAGCGGAAGCTTCGTCAACACGGCGTCCCAGCCGATGAAGTTGATCAGGTTCAGCTTCTCGGACAGGGCCAGGCCGTTGTCGATGATGAAGTACCGGGCGATCACCAGGAATCCGCAGGCGACCGTGCCGCCGATCAGCCCCGCGACCGCGGCCTCGGCGATGAACGGCGCCTGGATGTAGAAACCGGAGGCGCCGACGAGCCGCATGATCCCCGTCTCACGTCGTCGGCTGAAGGCCGAGACGCGCACGGTGTTGACGATCAGCATCAGCGCCACGACGAGCATCAGCGCCATGACCGCCCGCGCCGCCCAGTTCATGCCGTTGAGCAGCCCGAAGAGGTTGTCCAGGATGCCCTTCTGGTCCTGCACGGACTGCACTCCGTCGCGCCCGTCGAAGGCGGTCGCGATGACCTGGTACTTCTCCGGGTCCTTCAGCTTGATGCGGTACGACTCCTGCATCTGGTCCGGCGTGAGGGAACTGGCCAGCGGGGAGTCGCCGAACTGCTCCTTGTAGTGCTTGTACGCGTCGTCCTGCGACTCGTACGTCACCTTCTCGACGACCCCCATCTTGTCGAGGTCGGTCTTGATCTGCTTCTTCTGGTCCGCGGTGACCGCGCCCTTGGCGCAGTTCGGGTCGGACTCGGCGTCGCTCTTGTTGCAGAGGAACACCGAGACGTTGACCTTGTCGTACCAGTAGCCCTTCATCGTGCTGACCTGGTCGCTCATCAGGAGCGACCCGCCGAAGAGCGCCAGGGACAGGGCGACGGAGACGACGACGGCGAAGGTCATCGTCAGGTTGCGGCGGAGACCGACACCGATCTCCGACAGTACGAACTGGGCGCGCATGGCGAGTTGTTCAGGCCTTTCCGGGGACGTCCGCGAGGGCGGGGGCGATGGCGGGAACGGTCAGTGCTGGTAGCCGTAGACGCCGCGCGCCTGGTCGCGGACGAGGCGGCCCTGCTCCAGCTCGATGACGCGCTTGCGCATCTGGTCCACGATGTTCTGGTCGTGCGTGGCCATCAGCACGGTCGTGCCCGTCCGGTTGATCCGGTCGAGCAGCTTCATGATGCCGACGGAGGTCTGCGGGTCGAGGTTGCCGGTGGGCTCGTCCGCGATCAGCAGCTTGGGCCGGTTCACGAAGGCACGCGCGATGGCGACGCGCTGCTGCTCACCGCCGGACAGCTCACCGGGCATCCGGTCCTCCTTGCCGCCGAGCCCGACGAGGTCGAGCACCTGCGGCACGGACTTGCGGATCTCGCCCTTCGACTTCCCGATGACCTCCTGCGCGAAGGCGACGTTCTCCGCCACCGTCTTGTTCGGCAGCAGCCGGAAGTCCTGGAAGACCGTCCCCAGCTGGCGGCGCATCTGCGGCACCTTCCAGTTGGAGAGGC
This sequence comes from Streptomyces sp. NPDC058295, assembly GCF_042880655.1. Classification (NCBI taxonomy): domain Bacteria; kingdom Bacillati; phylum Actinomycetota; class Actinomycetes; order Kitasatosporales; family Streptomycetaceae; genus Streptomyces; species Streptomyces sp. NPDC058295. The sequence goes on along the minus strand of NZ_JBHVYO010000001.1, from coordinate 60,789 downwards.
GCGCGAGATCTTTGCCCAGGACGTGCACCTGACCGTGGCTGGTCCGCTCCTCGCGGAGGACCAGCCGCAGGAAGGTGGACTTGCCGGAGCCGGAGGATCCCACGAGGAACACGAACTCGCCCTTCTCCACCTCGAGGGAGACATCCCTGAGTGCGGGGCGGGTCTGCTTGGGGTAGACCTTGGAGACGTTGTCGAATCGGATCACGGGTGCACCACGGGTCGCCGGGGGTAGATGAGCGTGACCATACGCGAACCGGGGAGGGCGGCGCAGGCGTCGCGAGGGGTTGAGTGGGGCTTGTGCGTTTTTGTACGGGACTTTGTACGCCCCCCGCTCTCCGGGTGGCCCGCGCGGCCCCCGGAGGAACCTGGCACAGTGGAGGGGGAACGTTCCCGTTCCCCGAAGCGTTGTGTACTTGGAACCGGTGCAAGGAGGGCGAGCGCATGACGTACGACCGGCTGGTGTGCGCTAACTGCGCCGCGCCCGTGAGCGAGGGCCGGTGCCCGGTGTGCCGCGCGAACCGCGAGCGGCTGCAGCAACAGGACAACTTCTTCGCGGGGCTGAACCCTATGGCGCTGATCGCGCTGCTTGCGGTGCTCGTGGCAGCGCTGGCGCTGCTGGCCCACCAGACCGCGTAACCCCCGGACACGTACGTGAAGGGGCCCGGAGCTGACGCTCCGGGCCCCTTCGCGTGTACGTCACGTACGGACGCGACCACCTGACGTCAGGCAGCGGCTCCGCCACGGCCGGCCGCGAGGCGCGGCAGCACCCGGAAGCCGATGCCGCCGGCGATCATCGTGGCCGCACCGACGATCAGGAACGTGGTCTGACCGGCACCGGTCTCGGCGAGCTCCTTGCCACCACCCTGCGCGGTGGTGTCGGCGGCGGCGTCCGAGGTGTCGGTCAGCGCGGAGCTGCCCTCCTCCTGGGTGGAAGTGCCGTCGGTGTCGGTGCCGCCGGTGGAGCTCGAACCGCCGGTGGAGCTCGAACCGCCGGTGGTTTCCGAACCGCCGGTGGTGGATCCGCCGGTGGAGTCGTCGCCGCCGGTGGTGCTCGAACCGCCGGTGGTCGAGCTGCCGCCGGTGGTCGAGCCACCCGTGGTGGTGCTGCCACCGGTCGTGGAGGAACCGCCGGAGTTCGAGCTGCCACCGGTCGTGGTGGAGCCACCCGTGGTCGAGCTGCCACCGGTCGTGGAGGAACCGCCGGTGGTCGAGCTGCCACCGGTCGTGGTGGAACCGCCCGTGGTGGGGTCGCCACCAGTGCTGGACGTGCCGCCGATGGTGACCGTCCCGCCGATGGAGGCGGCGCCGCCGATGGAAGCGGTGCCCTCCGTGGTCGAGCCGCCCGTCGTGGTCGTCGAACCGCCCGTCGTCGTGGTCGATCCGCCCGTGGTCGTGGTCGGGTCACAGTCAGGAGTGGTGACGATGTCGCACGGGTCGTCGTCGCCGGCAGTGGCGACCGTGCTCGTGTCGACAAGAGCGTCGTCGTCGGCCGAGGCGACGCCGGCGACCGTCAGCGAGGCGCCCGCGGCAATGACGGCGCCGGCGGCTATGCGCGCGAACCGAATGCGCGTCTTCTTGGTCATATAGCTGCTACCCCCAGTAGCTGAATCGTCGATGAGGCCGCGCCCGGGGCCGTGATCGACGGGGGTAGCTGAGATGTAGCCGAGGCCCCCGGTTCACATGCGCCCCAGAGATACGCATGCCACACTGCACCTTCCCCACTTTTCAAAGCATCGTCAAGGTCGTTGCGTACGCAATGTCCAAGTCGGGCCGCTTTGCGTGTCGTTGGTGCTGTGAATGTGATGTAAAAAGCAACCGCCCCTGATTGAGGGGCGGTTACCTTGTCGACAAAGTTACTTCTCTTGCTGCTTGCGCCAGCGAATTCCGGCTTCCAGGAACCCGTCGATCTCACCGTTGAACACGGCCTCGGGGTTACCGACCTCGAACTCGGTGCGCAGGTCCTTGACCATCTGGTACGGGTGCAGGACGTACGAACGCATCTGGTTGCCCCAGGAGTTGCCGCCGTCGCCCTTGAGCGCGTCCATCTTGGCCTGCTCCTCCTGCCGGCGCCGGTCGAGCAGCTTGGCCTGGAGGACGTTCATCGCGGACGCCTTGTTCTGGATCTGCGACCGCTCGTTCTGGCAGGAGACGACGATGCCGGTGGGGAGGTGGGTGAGGCGCACCGCGGAGTCCGTGGTGTTCACGCCCTGGCCGCCGGGGCCGGAGGACCGGTAGACGTCCACCCGCAGCTCGGACTCGTCGATCTCGATGTGGTCGGTGGTCTCCACCACGGGAAGGATCTCGACACCCGCGAAGGAGGTCTGCCGACGCCCCTGGTTGTCGAAGGGGGAGATCCGCACGAGCCGGTGCGTGCCCTGCTCCACGGAGAGGGTGCCGTAGGCGTACGGGATCTGCACGGCGAAGGTGGTCGACTTGATGCCGGCCTCTTCGGCGTACGAGGTCTCGTAGATCTCGGTCTTGTAGCCGTGCTGCTCCGCCCACCGCAGGTACATCCGCTGGAGCTTCTCCGCGAAGTCGGCGGCGTCGACGCCACCGGCCTCGGCACGGATGTTCACGAGCGCCTCGCGGGAGTCGTACTCACCGCTGAGCAGCGTACGGACCTCCATCTCGTCCAGCGCCTTCTTGACGGAGGTCAGCTCGGACTCGGCCTCGGCGAGGGTGTCCGAGTCGTCCTCCTCCTGGGCCATCTCGAACAGCACGGAGAGATCGTCGATCCGGCTGCGCAGCGCGTCGGCCTTCCTGACCTCGGCCTGGAGGTGGGACAGCTTGCTGGTGATCTTCTGCGCCTCGTCCGGGTTGTCCCACAGGGACGGCGCGGCCGCCTGCTCCTCGAGCACGGCGATATCTGCCCTCAGCTTGTCGAGGTCCAGAACGGCCTCGATCGACTCCATGGTCGAGGAGAGGGACTTGAGCTCTTCGGATACATCGACGACTGCCACGCCTCCAGCCTAACGGACCCGGCATCCCGGCCCGCCCGGCCTCGACCGCCGACCCCGGCGGCCGGCCTTGACCACCGAACCCGGTCGGCACATCCAGCCCGTCCGGCGATCGAGGACGAGGCCCCTTCAGGGCCGGCAGCGGAGGTCCGGGGGCGGCAGCCCCCGGGGTCAGGGTGACTCCGGCGCCGAGTTCTTCGTGTCCTGCGGAGTCGCCCCCGCGTCGTCGCCCGAGGTGGCCGCCCACGTGCCGATCCCCGCCGCGGCGGCCAGCGCCACCGCCGCCACGCCCAGCGTGATCCGCCGCCGCCGGGTGGCGGAACGGTTCCGTGCCGAGCCGGGGCGCGGCGCGCCCGCCGCCCTCGGCACCCGTGCCGTGCCGTGCGCCCCGCCCGCCAGCTCGTCCGGCGCGGGCACCCGCATCGACGTGTGGGTGTCCCGGTTGGAGTCCGGCTTCGCGCCGGGCACCAGCGGGACCGACCCGCGCCGCACCCGCCCGGAGGGCGCCGCGGGCGAGGACGCGGAGGGCGCGGTCTCGGCCGGCTCGCCCTCCCCGTCCTCCTGCTCCGGGTCGGGCTCGTCGACGTCCAGCGGCGGCATCCCGGCCAGCGCCGGCAGCTGCTCCCGCAAGCGCGCCGCCAGCTCGGACGCCCGCAGCCGGGACGCCGGCGCCTTCGCCAGGCACTGCACGAGAAGCTGCCACAGCTCGTCCGTGATGCCGGGGAGCGGGGCGACAGACTCCGTGACGTGCCGCCGCAGCACCGCGCCGGGGTGGCCGCCGCCGAACGGGGTGAAGCCCGCGAGGAGCTCGTACAGCACGGTCGCCAGGGCGTAGATGTCCACCGAGGCACGCGGCGGCAGGCCCTCCACGATCTCCGGCGCCAGATAGTCCGGCGTGCCGATGATCTTCGTGGCGCGGGTCCGTTTGGGGGTGTCGATCAGTTTCGCGACGCCGAAGTCGGTCAGCAGCGCCCGGTGCGAGCCGCCGGGGCCGAGCGGGCCCTGCATGTCGAGCAGGATGTTCTCGGGCTTCACGTCCCGGTGCACGATCCCGGCCGCGTGCGCGGCGGCCAGTCCCTCGGCGATGTCCGCGACGATCGCCACGGCGGCCTCGGGCGCGAGCCGGCGGTCCCGTTCGAGGCGGGTGCGCAGGTCCGTGCCGCGGACGAGGTCCATGACCAGGGCGAGGTCGTTGCCGTCGACCACCAGGTCCCGTACGGAGACCACGTGCGGGTGCTCCAGGCCGAGCAGTGCCGTGCGCTCCTGCACGAAGCGGCCCACCAGCTCCTCGTCGGAGGCGAGGTCCTCGCGCAGCAGCTTGACGGCGACGGGCCCGTCCGGTCCGTCGCCCAGCCACACCGTGCCGGCGCTGCCCCGTCCCAGGATCTGGTGGGCGGTGTACCGGCTGCCGATCTTCCGTGCCAAGGCTGCTCCTACAGACGCGTGTTGCCCATCAAAGTACGCGTCCGAGGAGCCAACCTTCACCGCGGAGACGGAAATCACCCGCCGGATGTCGACAAGTACACAAGCTCACGGTCAGAACCGGAGCCCGGGGCGCTCGCCGGGGCTCAGTTGTTGCCCGTGCTGCCCGTGCCGCCGCCACTCGAGTCGGCCAGGTCGCCGATCCAGCCGGTGACGTCGTTGAACCAGCCGCTGATCAGCTGCCAGTAGTTCTTGCCGGTGCCGATCCAGCCCTGGAGCGGGCTCAGCTCCCAGATCAGCCATCCGGCCACGAACAGGATGACGATCGTGAACAGGCAGCCCTTCAGGCAGCCCAGCCCGGGGATCTTCATCGGGTTGGCACTGCGCTGTCTCGGCTCCCGCGGCTGCCGGGGTTCCGGCTCCGGCCGCTGCCTCGGCTGCTGCTGGGGCGACGGCGCGTACCGCTGGGGCTGCTGCTGCGGCTGCTGGTGCTGCGGCGGCGGCGCGTACTGCTGCTGCGGCTGCCCCTGGTAGCCGTAGCCGGGAGGCTGCTGCTGGCGCTGCTGAGGCCGCTGCTGCTGGTTCTGCTGCGGATACGGCTGCTGCGGCTGCTGCTGGCGGGAGACCTGCCGCTGGGGGCGGCGGCGCAGCGGGTCCTCGCCGGGGTCGAGGTACTGCTGGACCTGCGTCGGTTCGTTGCGGTCGCGGGCGGCCCGCATCTGGGACTGCCAGGGATGCGGCTCCTGGCCCTGCTGGCCCCCCTGCTGTCCCTGCTGGTGCGGCGGCACCGGCGGCAGGACGGCGGTCGGATCGGCGGCGCCCGCGGGACCGCTGGTGTGCGGCAGCACGGCGGTGGGGTCGGCGGCACCGGCGGGACCGCCGGTGTGCGGCAGGACGCTGGTCGCGGCGTTCGGGTCGTAGGCGCCGCCCGGCACGGTCGCGGGCGCCGGGTCGGGCGCGAGCAGGTGGCCGACGCCGTCGGCTGCGGCGATCTGCATCGAGTTCGCGTGCACCCCGATGCCCTCGGCGACGATGCGCAGTCCGCGCGCGAGGTTCTCGGCGCTCGGCCGGTCGTCGGGGTTCTTGCGCAGACAGCGCTCGATGACCGTCCAGAGCGGGTCGGGGACCGTGGACGGGCGGCGCGGCTCGGCGTTCAGGTGCTGGTGCAGGACCTCCAGGGCGGAGCCGCCGGAGAACGGCGGACGTCCGGTGACCAGCTCGTACAGCAGGATGCCGGCCCCGTAGATGTCCACGGCCGAGGTCTGCGGGCGGCCCTCGGCGGACTCCGGCGCGACGTACGCGGGCGTGCCGACGAACTCGCTGGTCCGGGTCAGGCCCGGGGAGTCGGCGAGGCGCGCGATGCCGAAGTCGGTGAGCAGCGGGTGCATCTGCCCGCCGTTCTGCTTCAGCAGCACGTTGGCCGGCTTCAGGTCGCGGTGCACGACGCCGTCGGCGTGGCTGGCGGCGAGCGCGTCGGCGACCTGGGCGGTGAGCAGGGCTGCGGCGACGGGCGTGAAGGGGCCGTTCTCGCGCAGGTAGCGGTGCAGGTCGGGGCCTTCGACGAGGTCCATGACCAGCGCCAGCAGATCGCCCTCGACGACCAGGTCGCGGACCCGGACGATGTTCGGGTGGGTCAGGCGCAGCAGCACCGACCGCTCGCGCAGGAAGCGCATCACGACATCGGGGTCGTTCGCGAGCTCCTCCTTGAGGACCTTGATCGCGACGGTCTCCCCGGGCTGGCCGGCCACGGCCGCCTCGGCGCCCGCGGTCTCGCGCTGGCGCGCTCGCCAGACGGTGCCCGTGGCGCCGCGTCCGAGCGGCTCCTCGAGCAGGTACTTGCTGCCGACTGGCCGCACGTCACGCGCTCCCTGCTGCTTGCTTGCCTGTCCTGTCCGTGTTCCGACCCACTGTAGTGCCGCAGTGCGGACACCGGGCTGTCGTCGTTGTCCGAAGCAAAGACGCTCCGCCCGGTCTTCCTGGTTGCCGGGGCCGGACGTGACCGATCTCAACTGATCGTCGGTGGCGCACTTGTCCGGCACTTTTGCGGGCAGAGCCGACCAATCAAGATCACTTGTCCCCGGGTGTGGGGCGCGTTGTCAGTGACAGGTGCGAGGATGCCTTCAGTACTGGCCGCTGTGCTCGTGTGGGGTGGGGGGAAGTCCGCGCCCGTGCAGAAGGGACCGCTGACGGCGATGCAGATCCGGCTGACCGTCGTAGACCCGACGGGCCCGCCCTTCCCCGCGCCGGGCTCCGCTCGCGCGGGGGGAGTTCAGGCGCGGGCCCGCACCGCGAGCTGCGACGTGCTGGTCACGGCGCCCGCCGGCACGGCCCTGGCCGCGGTGGCGTCCGCGCTGGCCGCGGCGGTCTCCGGGGAGGGCGCCGCGTCGGCCTCCTCCGCGGCGGCGGTCGTGCTCTACGCGGGCGTGGAGCGGCTCGACACCCAGCGCTGCACGCTCGGCGAGCCGCCGTTGATCGACGGCGCCGTGCTGTCCCTGGGCGCCCCGGCCGACCCCGAACCGCATCCCGAGGTCGACGAGGCCCCGGCCCGGCTGCACGTGGTGGCCGGACCCGACGCGGGCGGGGTCCATCTGCTGCACGGCGGCCAGGTCCGCGTGGGCCGCTCCGCCGACGCCGACGTACCCCTCGACGACCCGGACGTCTCGCGCCTGCACTGCACGGTGACGCTCTCTCCCGAGGGCCGGGTCACGGTCGCCGACCTCGGTTCCACCAACGGCACCACCCTGGACGGCACCCGGGTACAGGACCGTCCTGTCCGCCTCGCCCCCGGCGCCCTGCTGCGCGTCGGCGAGTCGGCTCTGCGGCTGGCCCCGCCCGGCGGCCCGGGTCCGCGGGCGGCGACCACCCCGGACGGCGAGGGCCATGTCCGGGTGCCCTGCGCGGGCACGGAGGCGGCGGGCGACGGCCCGTCCGGCGGGAGCCCCGGCCCGGCCGCGGGCGCGGCACACGCGCGTGCGGCGGGCGACGGTGCGGGCGACCGAGGCCCCTCCGGCCCGACCGGCCACGCCCACGGCACGGTGGACTGGAACGGCTCGTCGGAAGGCCGCGGCGGGCGGACGCGCGGCGCCGGGGAAACCCACGCGGCGCCTCCGGTGGTACCCGGCCAGGGCACGGCGCCGCGCATCGAGAGCCGGCGCGGCGGCGAGCCACGCGCAGTCGACCCCGCGCGCCGGAACCCGCCCGGACCGGCTGCCTCCGGCGGTGCGTCCGGAGCGGGCGAAGGCTCCTCGGCCACCCACGCCGGCCACTCGGGCCTCGGCTCGTTCACGGGGACGTACGACGACGTCCGGGGGCCGCACGGCGCGCCGGAGGACGCGGGCGCCCCGCAGCACCCCACCGCCTCCGCTCCCGAGCCCGCCGCCCCGTCCGGCCCTCCGTCCGGCCCTTCGTCCGTTTCCCCGGCCGCGTCCCCCTACGGCGACGCCCCCGAAGCCGATCCGCGCGCGGCCTCCCGCCGCAAAGGCACCCCGCTGCGCGGCACCGACGTGCCCCCCGGCGTGCGCAGACGCGGAGGTCGCGGAGGTCTCTCCGCGTGGGCGCGCCGGCTGGCCGGCGGCCGCGGCGACACACAGGACACGGACGCCCCCGGGACCTACGAGGAGGAGGAAGAGGCCGCGGCGCAGTCGTACCCGTCGCCCGCCGCCTCCCCCGCGCCCGAGACCTGGCCGGACCCGGCCGCGCTGCTGCTGACGGCGCTCGGCCCCGGCCCCCGGCTGTGGGAACGCGGCCCGGGGCACCCGGAGGCGCTCACCGTGCGGCTCGGCACCGCCGACCGGCCGGCACCCGACGGCTCGGGCCTGCTGCCCGCCGTACCGGTGACGACGGGGCTGCGCGAGGTCGGCGCGCTCGGTCTGGCCGGGCCGCGCCCGCGGCTGTCCGGGCTGGCACGCGCGGTGCTGGCCCAGCTCGCCGCGCTGCACTCCCCCGACACCCTGGAAATCGTCCTGATCAGCACGGACCGCGCGCGTTCCGAGGAGGAGCGGGTCGCCGAGTGGTCCTGGCTGGGCTGGCTGCCTCAGCTGCGCCCGGGGCACGGACAGGACTGCCGTCTCCTGCTCGCCTACGACCGCGACCAGGCCACGGCCCGCGCCGACGAGCTGCTGCGCCGTCTGGAGGACCACCTCGCCGACAGCGCGGGCGGCCCCAGCGGCCCGAGCGGTACGGGACCGGTCCAGGTACCCGCGCCCCGCGGCGCCGGCCGCCGTCCCTCCTGGGCCGTGCCGGACGAGACCGACGACGGCGGCTTCCCCGGCCCGTACACCGTGGTCGTCGTGGACGGCGATCCCGGCGGCGCGGACCTGCGCGAGGCGGTGACCCGGCTGGCGGTGGCCGGACCGCGCGCGGGGATACACGTCGTCTGTCTGGCCGAGACGCCCGCCGCCTCCCCCTCCTCTCCGGTCACGGAGACCTACGAAGCGGCCTGTGCGACGGCGCCCACGTTCCGCGCGTGCGGAGCCGTCGCGCTGCTCAGCGGGGACGTGGCGACGGCGCTGCGACTGCTGCGGGTCGCGCCCGCCGGGGCGGAGACGGAGCGGCCCGGCCCGGTGGGACCCGGCACCGTCGGCGCGGTGGACGCGGTCTCCCTCGCCTGGGCCGAACGCTTCGCGCGGGCTCTCGCGCCGCTGCGCCCGGACGGCGCGGGCGGCGGCGAGCGGCACACACGGGTGTCGGCTCCGCTGCCCCAGTCGGCCCGGCTGCTGGACAAGCTGGGCCTCGCCCGTGCCACCCCCGCCTCACTGATGGCCCGGTGGGCGGACGCGGCCGACGACGCCGAGGCGCTCGGCGGACGGGCCTGGGCCGTGCTCGGCGCGGGGCCGCGCGGACCGGTCGGCGTGGACCTGGTCGCCGAGGGCCCGCACCTGCTGATCGAGGGCCCGACCGGCAGCGGGCGTACGGAGCTGCTGCGGGCGATCGTGGCCTCACTGGCCGCCGCCGAGCGGCCGGACCGGCTGGGCATCATCCTGCTGGACGGCCGTGACACCGTCGGCAAGGGCGGCGGCGGTCACGGCGACGGCCTGCGGATATGTACGGACGTACCGCATGTCACCACCCACCTCACCGCCAACGACCCGGTCCGCATGCGGGAGTTCGCGCAGTCACTGAGCGCCGAGCTGAAGCGGCGGTCCGAACTGCTGGGCCGTTCCGGCTTCGTGGAGTGGCACACGCAGCGCGCGGTGTCCGGCCGTATCGTCCCGCAACGCAACCCGAACGCCCCGTCCCCGGGAGCCGGGCTCGGCGGCGGCTCCACCGGCGGCGCCGCCGACATCGAGGCCCCGCCCAGCACCACGCTGCGGCTGCGCCCGGGAGCGGCCGCCCGGCAGCGGGCCGAGGCGACTCCCCCGCTGCCCCGTCTGGTGGTGGTCGTCGACGACCTGGACGCGCTCGTCTCCCCCGCCCTCGGTTCGCCGGGCCGGCCGGCCGCCGGTTCGGTCATGCGCGCGCTGGAGGCGGTGGCCCGCGAGGGCGAGCGGCTCGGCGTGCACCTGGTGGCCGCGGCAGGCCCCGGGGGCCGTACGGCGGAGTCGGAACCGGCCCGGCTGTCCACCGTTCGGATCACTCTGGACCCGCCGGGTTCCGGCACGGACGAACCGGCGCCGGGCCGCGGCCGGCTCAAGGGCGCGGACGGCCGTCTCACCCCCTTCCAGGGCGGCCGCGTCACGGGCCGCATCCCCCGTACGGCGACGCTGCGCCCCACGGTGGTCCCCCTGGAGTGGCAGCGCATGGGCGACCCCCCGGCCCGTCGCCCGGTACGGGAACTGGGCAACGGCCCGACGGACCTCGCCCTGCTGGCCAGCGCCCTGGAGCGCGCCGCGCGGCAGCTCAGCCCGTCCGGGGGCGCACCCGCCGGGAGCGCGTGAGGCGAGACCCTCCCGGGCCGAAGCCGACCCGGGCGGGGTCCGCCCCAGCCGGCCGCAGCAGCCGGCCGGGGCGGTGGCCCCCGGCCGCCGCCCGCCTCGGGCCGCGCGCACCGGCCCCGCGTCGAGAATCGCGCACCTTGCGATCACGACGCGGTCACGATCCCCCGCTTGACAGCACAGGCGCCCTTGCCGAGCCCAGGTACCCGGCGTAGACCAGTGCTCACGGGACAGCGCTCGAACGTTCACGAGTCGACGAGGACGAAGAACGGGGCAGTGATGCGCAGCACGAGCAACACCATCCGGACACGCAGGACCGTGAAGGCGGCCGCCACGCTCCTGGCGGGAGCGCTCGCGCTCTCGCTCACGGCGTGCGGCAGCGACGACGACAAGAGCGGCGGAAGCGAAAGCAGCGCCGGAGGCAAGGAATCCGGCGGCACCCTCACCCTCCCCAAGCTCGACGGCACCACGCTCGAAGTGGCCGCCGTATGGACCGGCACCGAACAGGCGAACTTCAAGAAGGTCCTCGCCGAGTTCGAGAAACGCACCGGCGCGAAGATCACCTTCGTGCCCGCCCAGGACCCGATCATCAACTTCCTCGGCTCGAAGATCGCGGGCGGCTCACCGCCGGACGTGGCGATGCTGCCGCAGCCCGGCGCCATCAAACAGGCCGCCGACAAGGGCTGGGCCAAACCGCTGGGCGCCGAGGCCCAGGCGGAGCTCACGAAGAACTACTCGCAGGGCTGGCAGGACATCGGGAAGGTGGGCGACAAGCAGTACGGCGTCTACTACAAGGCCGCCAACAAGTCGCTGATCTGGTACAACGCCAAGGTCTTCGAGAACGCGGGCGCCACCGACCCCGCGACGTGGAAGGACCTGCTGAGCACCGCGCAGACGGTGTACGACTCCGGCGTCACCCCGTTCTCGATCGGCGGCGCCGACGGCTGGACCCTCACCGACTGGTTCGAGAACGTCTACCTCTCCCAGGCGGGCCCGGAGAAGTACGACCAGCTCGCCCAGCACAAGATCAAGTGGACGGACCCCTCCGTGAAGGAGGCCCTGACCACCCTGGCCCAGGTCTGGGGCAAGAAGGACTGGGTGGCGGGCGGCGCGAGCGGCGCGCTCCAGACCGAGTTCCCCGCCTCGGTGACCCAGACCTTCACCGGCGGCGAGCAGCCGAAGGCGGCCATGGTCTACGAGGGCGACTTCGTGCAGGTCAACATCGCCGACACCAAGTCGAAGGTCGGCACGGACGCCAAGGTGTTCCCGTTCCCGAAGGTCGGCGACACCGCGCCGGTGGTCTCCGGCGGGGACGCGGCCGTCATCCTGAAGGACTCCAAGGGCGCGCAGGCGCTGGCGACCTTCCTGGCCTCGCCGGACGCGGCGGAGATCCAGGCGAAGCTCGGCGGCTATCTCTCGCCGAACAAGAACGTCGATGTCTCCGTGTACCCGAACGAGGTCCAGCAGACGATCGCCAAGGCGCTGGTCGCGGCCGGCGACGACTTCCGCTTCGACATGTCCGACCAGGCCCCGCAGGCCTTCGGCGGCACCCCCGGCAAGGGCGAATGGAAGGACCTCCAGGACTTCCTGAAGAACCCGACGGACGTGGCCGGCATCCAGGCGAAACTGGAGTCGGACGCGGCCGCGGCGTACGGGAACTGAAGCGGAGATGGCAATGCCAGCGGCGGGGGCTCCCGGGGCCCCCGCCCCTCCTCGCTCGCGCAAGAGTGTGACCGGCACCCGAAGGACCGTGGCCGCGCTGTTCCTGCTGCCCGCCCTGGTGCTGCTCGGCGCACTCGTGGTCTACCCCATCGGGTACTCGGTCGTGCGCAGTTTCTACGACCAGTCCGGCGACGGCTTCTCCGGCGTCGACAACTACAAGGCCCTCTTCACGGACGAGGGCATCCGTACCGCCCTCAAGAACAACGTGATCTGGGTGGTGTTCGCGCCGACCATCGCGACCGCGCTCGGTCTGATCTTCGCCGTGCTGACCGAACGGGTGCGCTGGGGCACCGCGTTCAAGCTGGTCGTCTTCATGCCGATGGCGATCTCGATGCTCGCCGCCGGCATCATCTTCCGGCTGGTCTACGACCAGGACCCGGACAAGGGCGTCGCCAACGCGGTGTGGGTGGGCGTCCACGACACGTTCGCCGAATCCTCGGCGTTCCCGAAGGCCCACCCGGGCCGCGACTCGCCGCTCGAACGGGAGAACGGCGGCTTCATCACCAAGGCCGCCGTGCACACCGGCGAACCGGTGAGTCTGCCCCTGGTCGGCGTCGCCCCGGACCAGATGCCCGGCAGCGCGGAGAAGGCCGTGCAGGCGCGGCCCGAACGGGGGCAGATCACCGGGACCGCCTGGCAGGACTTCACCCGCGGCAAGGGCGTCGGCGCCCTCGGCACGCCCGACCCCTCCGAACTGGGCTACGCCGGAATGAGGATCGAGGCGGTGAAGGACGGCAAGGTGGTGGCCTCGACCAAGGCGGCCGACGACGGCACCTTCACGCTTCCTGCCAAGGCCGACGGCGCCCAACTCCGGCTGCCCGCGAGCAACTTCAAGGAGGCGTACAACGGACTGGACTGGCTCGGCCCGTCCCTGGTCACACCGGCCATCATCGGCTCGTACATCTGGATGTGGGCGGGATTCGCGATGGTGCTGATCGCGGCCGGCCTGGCGGGGATCCCGCGGGAGCTGCTCGAAGCGGCCCGGGTGGACGGCGCCAACGAGTGGCAGGTGTTCCGCAGAGTCACCGTCCCGCTGCTGGCACCGGTCCTCGCGGTCGTCGCCGTCACCCTGATGATCAACGTGTTGAAGGTCTTCGACCTGGTCTTCATCATCGCCCCCGGTTCCTCGCAGGACGACGCGAACGTGCTCGCCCTGGAGCTGTACCGCAAGGGCTTCTCCGAGGACCAGCCCGGCATCGCCAGCGCCATCGCGGTGTTCCTGCTGCTGCTGGTGATCCCGGTGATGTGGTTCAACGTGCGTCGGCTCAGGCGGGAGGTGCGGCGGTGACCGGGCGACTCGAGTGGGTCATGGAGAAGCTCAACGGCGGGCTGGTGCGCGCCTTCCTGATCATCGTCGGCCTGTTCTGGCTGGTGCCGACCATCGGACTGCTCATCTCCTCGCTCCGCTCCCCCGAGGACATGAGCGCCGACGGCTGGTGGAACGTGTTCAGCGAGCCGTCCCAACTCACCTTCGACAGCTACCGGAAGCTGCTGGAGAACGGCGACATCACCGGCTCCCTGGTCAACACCGTGCTGATCACGGTGCCGGCGACGGTCCTGGTCGTCGTCATCGGCGCGCTCGCGGGCTACGCGTTCGCGTGGATGGAGTTCCCGGGCCGGGACTGGTGGTTCCTGGGCGTCGTGGGGCTGCTGGTGGTGCCCGTGCAGGTGGCGCTCATCCCGATCGCCGAACTGTTCGGCAAGGTCGGCCTGTTCGGGAACATCCTGGGGGTGATCCTGTTCCACGTCGGGTTCGGACTGCCCTTCTCGGTGTTCCTGCTGCGGAACTTCTTCGCGGAGATCCCCCGCGAACTGCTGGAGGCGGCCCGTCTCGACGGCGCCGGTGAACTGCGGCTGTTCGCCCGCGTGGTGATGCCGCTGGGCGCCCCCGCGATCGCGTCCCTGGGCATCTTCCAGTTCCTGTGGGTGTGGAACGACATGCTGGTCGCGCTGGTGTTCACCAACGCCGACAGCCAGCCGATCACGGTCGCGCTCCAGACCCAGGTACGGCAGTTCGGCAACAACATCGACGTGCTCGCGCCCGGCGCGTTCATCTCGATGGTGATCCCGCTGGCCGTGTTCTTCGCGTTCCAGCGGCAGTTCGTGTCCGGCGTGATGGCGGGCGCCGTCAAGTAGCCGGTCGGCAGCCGGTCAAGTGGTCGGTCAAGCACTCGGTCAAGTGGCCGGTGGAGCAGGGGCGGGGCGGGTCATCGGCCCGCCCCTTTCCGTTCACCCGCAATCCCCCGTATGCCGTACGAACCGTAACCAATTCACTCCATCGGCCGTTCCCGGGCAAGGCCCTGTCTTCCGTCCGCGCCGACCCATGGATGTGCCTTGCCCAGGTTCAGTGTCATCGTCCCCGCGTACAAGGTTCAGGCGTACCTGCACGAGTGCCTCGAATCGGTGCTGTCCCAGTCGTTCGCCGATCTCGAACTGATCGTCGTCGACGACCGTTCGCCGGACGCCTGCGGCGAGATCATCGACGAGTTCGCGGCCCGCGACACGCGCGTGCGCGCCGTGCACCTGCCGGAGAACGTCGGCCTGGGGCAGGCCCGCAACTCCGGGCTGGAGCGGGCGACCGGCGACTACCTGCTGTTCCTGGACTCCGACGACACGCTCACCCCGGACGCGCTGCGCGCGATCGCCGACCGGGTGAAGGAGACGGGCGAGCCGGACGTCCTGGTCTACGACTACGCGAGCACGTACTGGTCGGGCGAGACCGTACGCAACCAGTTCGCGGCGCAGCTCTCCGAGGAGGGCACCGCCCCCTTCCGGCTGGAGGACCGGCCGGGGCTGCTCAGGGTGCTGATGGTGGCCTGGAACAAGGCCTACCGGCGGGAGTTCGTCGAGCGCCTGGGCCTGACCTTCCCGTCCGGCTACTACGAGGACACCCCGTGGACGTACCCGGCGCTGATGGCCGCGGAGTCGCTCGCGACGCTCGACCGGGTCTGTGTGCACTACCGCCAGCGCCGCCGGGGCAACATCCTGTCCACCACCAGCCGGGGCCACTTCGACGTCTTCGAGCAGTACGACCGGGTCTTCGCGTTCGTCGAACAGCGCCCCGAACTCGCGCACTGGCGGCCGGTGTTGTTCCGCCGCATGGTCGACCACCTCTCGACGGTCTTCACCAAGCGCGACCGGCTCCCGCGCGGTTCGCGCGCCGAGTTCCTGCGCAGGGCCCGCGCCCACTACCGCCGTTACCGCACCCCGGGCGTCCCGGTCCCGTTGCGCTCCCGGCTGCGCCACACGCTGGTCCACTTCGGCGTGCACCGCACCTACCGGGTGCTCCAGGCGTCCATGACCGTGCGCCGGCGCACCCACAAGGCCGTCTCGAAACTCGCCCGCGCGCTGCGGGCGGCCGTCCTCCAGGCCCACTACCGGGTCCAGTTGAAGCTGCCGCTGCGCGCCGACCGGGCCGTGTTCGCCGCCTACTGGGGACGCGGGCACAGCTGCAACCCGGGTGCGCTGGAGGCCGCGTTCCGTACCTTCGCTCCGCAGGTGCGCACGGCGTGGATCGCCCGCCCCGAGCACCGGTCGGCCGTCCCGCCGGGCCCGCGCCACGTGCGCCCGGGGACGGCCGCCTACTGGACGGCGCTGGCCCGCTCCAAGTACCTGGTGAACAACGTCAACTTCGACCGGCGGCTGGTCAAGCGCCCCGGCCAGGTCTTCGTGCAGACCCAGCACGGCACGCCCCTCAAGCACATGGGCCTCGACCTCCAGGCGCGCCCGGCGGCCGCCCGCGACATGGACTTCGCCGAGCTGCTGAGGGGCGTCGACAAGTGGGACTACGTCCTGTCGGCCAACCGCCACACCACCCTCACCTGGGAGCGCGTCTACCCCGGGCGCTACGAGACCCTCGAGTACGGCTATCCCCGCAACGACGTCTTCCAGCGGGCGACCTCGGCGGACGTGGCCCGGCTGCGCGAGTCCCTCGGCATCCCCCGCGACACGATCGCGGTCCTGTACGCGCCCACCCACCGCGACTACCGCCGCGTCCAGCGCTCCCACCTCGACCTGGAGCGGGTGCTGCGCCGGCTGGGGCCCCGCTTCGTGATCCTGGCCCGTGCCCACCACTGGCAGGAGGCGCCGGCCGGCCGGCCGGTGCCCGGCGTCATCGACGTCACCGACCACCCGAGCGTGGAGTCCCTCTGCCTGGCCTCGGACGCCCTGGTCACCGACTACTCGTCCCTCATGTTCGACTACGCCGGCCTGGACCGCCCGATCGTGATCCACGCCGACGACTGGGAGGCTTACGAGGCGGCCCGCGGCACCTACTTCGACCTGCGCGCCTGCCCGCCGGGCGCGGTCGCGCGCAGCGAGGACGAACTGATCGACATCTTCGCGACCGGTCACTGGCGCGGCTCCCGTTCCGCCCAGCTGCGGGCCGCGTTCCGTGAGCGGTTCTGCCCGTACGACGACGGTCGCGCCGCCGAGCGCGTCGTACGGCGGGTGGTGCTGGGCGAGACGCTGCTGCCCCCGGTGGTGCCGCTCGCCGAACGCCGTCCGGTGCCGTCGGCCGCCGCCTCGGCCACGATGCCCGCGGGGCGCCCGGCGCTCGCGCATGTGCCGCCGCCCGCCGGCCCGGTCCTCCCCGTCACCGACCGCCGCTGAACCCCGTCCGTCCTCAGGGGAGTTGCCATGTCCTCCGGCTCGTCACGGCCCACCCCGACCCGGCCGTCCAGCCGGCGGCCGGCCGTGCGGCCCGGCCGTACCGCCTGAAGAACACCGCCGAGACCGACCGCCGCAGACCGGCCGCCACGGACCGACCGCTGTGGACCGTCCGCCGCAACGACAGAGAAAGAGCAGCATGCCCCGCTTCAGCATCATCGTCCCGTCCCATGGGGTCGCGGGCCGGTTGTCCCTGGCGCTGGACTCCGTCCTGGCCCAGTCCTTCGGCGACTTCGAGCTGATCCCGGTCAGCGACGCGCCCGGTACCCCGGCCGCGGCCCTCGCCGCCGGGTACGCGCGGCGGGACTCCCGGGTGGCCCCGGTGCACTCGCCGCCGTCCGCCGGGCTGAGCGGGGCGCGCAACACCGGGATGCGGGTGGCGACCGGCGCGTATCTGCTGTTCCTCGACGGTGACGACCTCCTCGCCCCGGGCGCCCTGGCGACGCTGGACGCCCGGCTGACCGAGACCGGCGACGTCGACGTCCTGTACACCGAGCACGAGCGCACCCCCTGGTGGGACGGCGAGCCGACCAACCCGGCCGCCCCGCTGCTGGCGGGGACACCGAAGGGCGCCTTCTCCCCCGCCGAGGCCCCGCATGTCACCGGCGTACAGCTGCCCGCGTGGGGCACGGTCTACCGGCGCTCCTTCGTCACCGGGCACCGGCTCGCCTTCCCCGACGGGCACTTCACGGACGTCGGCTTCGGCGGCCTGGTCACCGTGCACGCCGAGCGGATCGCGGTGTTGCGCTCGGTCGTCGTACGGCATCTGCTGCGGCGGCAGGGCAACCGGCTGAACCTGCCCGGCGCACACCATCCGGAGCTCCTGGACCGGACCGAGGCGGTGCTGACCCGGGCGGCCGAACTCGGGCTGTCCGGGGAACGGTCGGGCGCCCTCTTCGAGCAGCTCTTCGCGGCCGTCCTGAAGACGGCCGCACATCCGGCCCGGCTGACCGGGCGCCGCCGCCGGGCCTTCTTCCGCCGCGCGGGCCGGCTGTACCGGCGCCACCGCCCAGCCGGATTCCGCGGGCCGGGCGGCAGCCTCGGGGTGCAGCACCGGCTGCTGGCGGCCGGGGCGTACAGCGCCTTCCGCGCGCTGCGCGGCGCCAACCGGAAGGCCGCGGGCGCCGTGGAGCGCCTCCCGCGTCCCCAGGGTCTGCGCACCCGCCTGCTCTACCGGCGTGGGCTGCGTCGCCGTATCGACCCGAACCTGGCGGTGTACTGCGCCTACTGGGGGCGCGGCTACGCGTGCAGCCCGGCCGCGATCCACGCCAAGGCCGCCGAACTCGCCCCGCACATCCGCTCGGTGTTCCTCGTCGAGGCCGACCAGGCGCACGCGATGCCGGACGGCGTCGACCACGCGGTCATCGGCAGCCGGCGCTACTGGGAGGTCCTGGCCCGTGCCAAGTACCTGGTCAACAACGCCAACTTCGCGGAGGGCGTGGTCAAGCGCGAGGGCAGTGTGCATGTGCAGACCCAGCACGGCACCCCGCTCAAGAAGATGGGCGTCGACCAGTCGACGTACCCGGTCGTCGCCGCCGCGACCGGCTCCTTCACCAAGCTGCTGGGCCGCGTGGACCGCTGGGACTACAACCTCTCCTCCAACACCCACTCCACGCAGATGTGGGAGCGCGCCTTCCCCGGCTCCTACGAGCAGCTGGAGTACGGCTATCCGCGCAACGACGTCTTCTACACGGCGACCGCGGCCGACGTGGCCCGGATCCGGCGGGAGCTGGGGGTGCCGGAGGGCAGCACGGCCGTCCTGTACGCGCCCACCCACCGCGACTACCACACCGGTTTCGAGCCGGGTCTGGACCTGGAGGCCTTCTGCGAGGCGGCCGGCGAGGACGTGGTCGTGCTGCTGCGGGCGCACTACTTCTACGACGGGGGCGGCCGGCGCGGCACCGGCAGGGTCATCGACGTCACCGGTCACCGCTCCTCCGAGGAGGTCTGCCTGGCCGCCGACGCGCTGGTCACCGACTACTCGTCGATCATGTTCGACTACGCCAACCTGGACCGCCCGATCGTCGTGTACGCCGACGACTGGGACGTCTACCGGGAGACCCGGGGCGTCTACTTCGACCTGCTCGAGGCCCCGCCGGGCCCGGTCGCCGGCACGCCCGAGGAGCTGGCCCGGGTGTTCCGCGACGGCTCGTACGCCGACGCCGGATCCGCCGCCCGCCGGGCCGCATTCCGGTCCCGTTTCTGCCAGTTCGACGACGGCCGGGCCGCCGAGCGCGTGGTGCGCCGGGTGCTGCTCGGCGAGCCGCCGGAGGCGATCGAGCCCGTGCGGCCGCTCGCCGAGCGCGTCCCGGCCCCCGCCGCCTCCACCCTCGTAAGGAGCTGACCTCCGCAGTGCCCCGCTTCAGCATCATCGTCCCCTGTTTCAAGGTGCAGGGCTTCCTGCGCGAGTGTCTCGACTCGGTCCTGGAGCAGTCGTACCGGGACATCGAGGTGATCGCCGTCGACGACCGCTCGCCCGACGGCTGCGGCGCGATCCTCGACGAGTACGCGGCCCGCGACGACCGTGTCCGGGTCCTGCACCTGCCGGAGAACGCCGGTCTCGGCCGCGCCCGCAACGCCGGTATGCCGCTCGCGGGCGGCGACTACCTGTTCTTCCTCGACAGCGACGACACCCTCACCCCGGGCGCGCTGCGCGCGATGGCCGACCGGCTCGACGAGGCCGGCGACCCGGACGTGCTGGTCTTCGACTACGCGCGCACCTACTGGTGGGGCGGCACCCGCAGGAACGCCCTCGCCCACATCCTCGCGGAGACGGGCGACGGCACCTTCACGGCCACCGAACACCCGGAGATCCTCGACCTGTTGATGGTCGTGTGGAACAAGGTCCACCGGCGGGAGTTCGTCGAGAGGAACGGCTTCTCCTTCCCGCCCGGCTACTACGAGGACACCCCCTGGACGTTCCCGGTCATGCTCAGCGCGGAGCGGATCGCCACGCTGGACCGGATCTGCCTGAACTACCGCCAGCGGCGGCAGGGCAACATCCTGTCCACCACCAGCCGTAAGCACTTCGACATCCACGACCAGTACGAGCGGGTCTTCGCCTTCGTCGACTCCCGCCCCGCGCTGGCGGGTTGGCGGCCGTACCTGCACCGCAAGATGGGCGAACACTGTCTCGACATCCTCGCCAAGCCGGACCGGCTGCCGCCGTCGGACAAGGGCGAGTTCTTCCGCCGTACCGCCGAGCTGTTCGCCCGCCACCGGCCCGCCGGTGAGCCGGTGCCCGCCGAACTCCGGTCCCTGGAGGGCGGATACGCGGCCTACCGGGTCAAGCGGAAGGCCGGGCAGACGGGCCGGGAGGTCGCCCGGCGCGGCGGGCAGGCGAGCCGGGCGGCGGTCGGGCGGCTGCGCCGCGGTCCGGACGCCCTGCGCGGGCAACGCCCGTTGGACCCGCACCTCGTCCTGTACTCCGCGTTCTCGCACCGGGGCGTGCTCGGCGATCCCGGAGCCGTCTACGAGAAGGCGCGGGAGATCGCACCGCAGCTGCGCGGGGTGTGGGTGGTACGCGACGAGGAGACCGCCGAGCGGCTCCCGGCGGGCGTGGAGCACGTTCTGCTCGACTCCCCCGCCTACCGCCGGGTCGGCGCGCGGGCCGGCTTCTTCGTCAACAACGTCAACTGGCCCGGCACCCTGGCCAAACGGCTCGGCAGCGTGCACATCCACACCCACCAGGGCACCCCGCTGAAGTACATGGCGGCCGACCTGCTCCGGCGGCCGGGCGCCCGGCACGGCGTGGACGTGCCGCAGATGCTGCGCCGCGCCGACCGCTGGGACTACAGCCTGGTCGCCAACCAGCACTCCGAGCTGGTGTGGGAGCGGGCGTATCCGTGCCACTTCACCTCGGTGCGGACCGGGAGCCCGCGCAACGACGTGCTGGTGAACGCCGGTGCGCAGGAGGGTCTCGCGGTCCGCGCGCGGCTCGGGATCCCGGCCGGTCACACGGTCGTGCTGTACGCGCCGACCCGCCGCGAGTACGTGCGCGGCGGACACGTCGACCGGCTCGACCTGGCCCGGCTCGCCGCCGACCTGGGCGAAGGGCACACCCTGGTCGTACGGCTGCACCCGTCGCTGGCGACCGGTCCGGCGCGCGGGATGGGCCTGGCCGACCTGCACCGGCGCGGGGTGCTGGTGGACGCGACGGACGAGCCGCGCGTCGAGGACGTCATGCTCGCCTCCGACGTCCTGGTCACCGACTACTCGGCCCTGATGTTCGACTACGCCAACCTGGACCGGCCGATCGTCGTCCACGCCGACGACTGGGCCGCGTACACGGCGAGCCGGGGCACCTACTTCGACGTCACCGCCGACGCGCCCGGCCAGGTCTCGCGCACCTACCGGGAACTGGCCTGGCTGCTGACCTCCGGCAGCTGGCGCGACGAGGAGTCGACGCGGCTGCGGGCGGGCTTCCGGGAGCGGTTCTGCGCCTACGACGACGGGCGGGCCGCCGAGCGGGTCGTCCGGCGGCTGCTGCTGGGCGAGGAGCTCCCCGAGGGGCTCGCCGCCCTCCCGAAGGTTCCCGGACCGGCCGGCGCCCGCGATCTGCTCGCGTCGACGTGACACCTCCCCCGCGGCCGCGCACCTGGGTGCTGGTCCTGGTCGCCGTGTTCGCGCTGCTCCAGCTCGCGAACGTGACCGGCCGGGACACCCCGGACAGCAAGAACTACCTGTCGTACGCACTGAGTCTGCGCGGTGCGGACAAGCGTGAAGCGGCGGCCGTGACCATCGCCTACGCCTGCGCGGGCGAGGCCTCGATCGCGGCCCGCCGGCAGAGCGTGGACGTGCTCCGCTTCGACCGTCCCGACCCGGGCCGCCGGGTCGCCGCCGAGTGCCGCGAGCGGGAGTGGCGCACCGTCGACGCGCGGCTGCGGGCGGGGCAGACCGGCGGGCACACCGTGCCGTTCATGCCGGAGCGCTTCATGCGGATCTTCGAGGCGCGGCCCGGCTACCCGGTGTTCCTGCTGCCGTTCATCACCCTGTTCGGCGTGACCTGGGGGGTGTGGCTGGCGGGTGTCGCGGTGACGGCGGCGGGCGGGGTGCTGGTGTTCCTGATCCTGCGCACCCGGCGCGCGCCGACCTCCGTCTGTCTGACCGGGCAGGCCCTGTACTACGTGCTGCCGTGCGGGACGACCGCCATGCGCCCGATGACCGAGGGCCTGATGCTGGCGCTGACGCTGGCGGCGGTGTGGGGGTGCGCGCTGGCACTGGACGACGAGGTGCGGGCGGGGGCGTGGCTGGTCGGCGGTTCGCTGGCCGCCCTGTTCACCGTCAAGCACTCGCAGGCGCTGTTCCTCGGGCTGTGTCTGGCGGGCGCGGGCGCGCTGATCGCCGTACGGCGCCGGCGGCGCGGCCGGCCGCCGGGGCAGGGGGTGGTCGTGGTGGCCGTCGCGGGTGGTTTCGGGGTGCTGGGGACGCTGGTACTGGCGAGGCTGCTGCACTATCCGTCCGAGTCGGAGAGCCTCCAGGATCTGCTGACCCACCACTTCGACCGTCCGGACCGCGCACAGGTGTGGCCGGAGTTCCTCCGTCTCCAGGGGAACTTCTGGGTGGAGTGGCTGCGCCGGCAGCTGTGGGAGCCGCTGTTCGTGGCCGCGCTGGCGGCCGGGGCGTGGGGAGTGGCGCGGGGTCGGCGGCGGGCGTTCGGCGTCTTCGTGCTCGGCGCCGCCTCCACCGGGGTCCTCACCCAGGCCGGACACCCGGACATCGGCATCTGGGGCGACCGGTTGATCGTGCTGGCGTGGCTGCTGCCGGTGCTGGGGGTGCCGCTGCTGCTCGAGCCCGCGCTGCGGGGGCGGGTGGCCCTGCCGGCCCAGGAAGGCTCCGATCGGGCTCACTCCTTGAGGTGACTTTCGGCAAGGGCGTTGACCGGGCGGGAAGATACGGCCAATGCCCCTCTTTGCCCAGCTCGGACCCCGGTACGGTGCGCTGTCGCGTTCCCTGGCCGGTTCCCTGTTCGACTCCCTGCCCGGTGCGGCCCGGTCCGGTGCGACCGGATGCGGTGCGGCCCGGTCCGGTGCCGTCCGTTGAGCACCGGTGTCCAGACCCGGCGGCCCACGCTCGGTGCGACGGCGCTGCGCGGCGGGCGGGGGTGGCGGCCGACCCCGTACCAGGTCCTCGGCTTCCTGTTCTGGCTGCTGATGTCGCTGGCGTACTGGCGGGTGCCGCAGTGCTGTGACGCCGGCCAGCACGCGGCGGTCGTCGAACGCCTGAAGGACCGTCTGCTGAACCCGCGGCACCCGATGGGCGACCTGCCGGGCGCGGGCAGCCCCTACTACTCGCCGTACGCGGTGGCGGAGGGCGCGTTCGCCCGGGTGAGCGGGCTGACGGGCTGGGCGGTGCTACGGGTCGCCGGCCCGGTGAACCTGCTGGTGCTGCTGACCGGCATCGGCCGCTTCACGCGCGTGCTGACGCCGAGACCGTGGGCGCCGGTGCTCGCACTGGCGGCGATGACGCTGCTGTGGGGCACCGAGCGGGCCTGGTGGAGCGGCTACCTGGGCCTGATGTCGATGACCGGCAACCTCGGCTACCCGTCCACCTTCGCCATCGGGCTCACCTTCTGGGCGTGGGCCCTGGCGGGCACGCGCGCGCGTGACGCGCGCCGGGTGCGCTACGTGGGTCCGAGCGGGCTGCGCGGCTACACGGGGTGGGTGGCCCTGGGGGTGCTGTACGGGGGGATCCTGCTGGTGCATCCGATCACGGCGGTCGCGGCGGTGACCGGGGGCGCGGCCTTCGTCGTGGGGTGGCAGCGGGGGTGGCGGGCCGCGGTGGCCGCCCGGTGGGCGTTGGCGGCGGCCGTGGCGCTGCTGGTGGCCGCGGTCTGGCCGTACTTCGACGTGTTCGAGCTGGCCGGCGACGGCAGCGTGGACGCGATGCACCGGCGGCTGTACGACGACCTGCCGGGCCACTTCTGGCTGGCGCTGCCGGGGGTGCCGGCGCTGTGGGCGCGGGGCCGCCGCTCGGTGCGCGACCCGCTGGTGCTGATGTTCGCCTCGGAGTGCCTGGTGGTGGCGTACGGCTTCGTCAGCGGCCACTACACCTGGGGGCGGATCCTCGGGCTCACCCTGGTGCCGCTCCAGTTCGCCCTGGCCGTGGAACTGGCGGCGCCCCGGCCCTGGCGGGCGGGGCGGCGGATGCTGGGCGCGGTCGCGACGGGCGCGGCCTGCCTCGGTTTCCTCACGGTGCAGGCGGGGGCGGTCGTGCCGCGGGCGCTGGATCCGGTCGGCTTCGAACCGCCGCCGCGCTGGCCCGCGTACGACTGGGCCGCGCGGCACATCGGGCCCGGAGAGGTGGTGGTCACCGACGGGTACTACGCGGTCCACACGATCGCCGGGTACGGGCCGAACCTGGCCGCGCCGGCCTGGCCGGACGCGGCCCTGGACGAACGGGAGCGGCTACGGCGGCTCGACGACGTCCGCGCCTACCTCTCCCTCGGGTCGACCCGCGCCGAGCGGATGGGGATCGCCCACCGCTACCGCATCCGCTGGCTGCTGCTGACGCGCTGGCACCCGGTGCCCGAGGAGGCCGTGGTGGTGGCGTGGAGCCGGCGGACGGGGGAGGTGCTGGCGCGGGTCGGAAACCACTGAACAACCGCTGAACCGCCCGGAGGCGGTCGGCGACTACTCGATGACGAGGTCGACCTCGATGTTGCCGCGGGTGGCGTTGGAGTAGGGGCAGACCTGGTGGGCGGTCTCGACCAGCTTGCGGCCGGTCGCCTCGTCCAGGCCCTCGGGCAGCTCGACGCGCAGCGTCACCTTGAGGCCGAAGCCCTCGCCCTGCTTGCCTATGCCGACCTCGGCGGTCACGGCCGCGTCGGTGACGTCGACCTTCGCCTGGCGTCCGACGAGACCGAGGGCGCTGCCGAAGCAGGCCGCGTAACCGGCGGCGAAGAGCTGCTCGGGGTTGGTGCCCTGACCGTTGCCGCCCAGCTCCACCGGAGGGGCCAGCTGGAGGTCGATCCTGCCGTCGGAGGAGACGGCGCGACCGTCGCGGCCGTGGGTGGCGGTGGCGACTGCGGTGTAGAGCGCGTCCATGGATGAACCATCCCTCTCGGAAGTCGTGTCGGGGGGTGGCCGGCCCTCGCGCTGTTCGCGTCCGGACCGCCTCACGGAGATAAGTAGAGCACACAATTAAGTTGTGCACAACTAAATGGCTCGCTGGAGCTACCCTGGAGGCATGACCCCGACGCCCACACCCGCAGCGCAGGAGAACGCCGAGGAGAACTGGCTCCGCCTGGACAGCCAGATCTGCTTCTCCCTGCACGCCGCCTCGCGCGCCTTCAACGGCGTCTACCGCGTGATCCTCAAGGAACTTGGGCTGACCTACCCCCAGTACCTGGTGCTGCTGGTCCTGTGGGAGCACGGCGAACTGCCCGTCAAGAAGCTCGGCGAACACCTGCGCCTCGACTCCGGCACGCTCTCCCCGCTGCTCAAGCGGCTGGAGTCGGCCGGCCTGGTGCGCAGGGAGCGCAGTGCGCGCGACGAGCGCTCGGTGGAGATCCGGCTCACCGAGGAGGGCACGGCCCTGCGCGAGCGGGCGCTGCGGGTACCGCGCCGGATCGTTTCGGCGACCGGGTTCGACCTGGACGAGATCCGGGACCTGCGCGAGCACCTCGACCAGCTCACCTCGGCCCTCGACGCGGCGGCCCTGGAGGAGGAGCCGGAGCACGGCTGACGGGCCGGCCCTCACGGCGCGGTGCCCTCGACGGACCGTTCGCGTCATGGGCGGGCCATCCGGAATCGGTGAGCGTTCGGCGAGGTTTCGCCCGCCTCACGATCCGCTCGTGCCGAAAAGCAGCCGCCTTCCCGTCTCCACCGCTCCCCCGCCCCGGCCTGCACCCGGCTGTGGGCGCTCCGGCACCCCACGCCCCGTACCCGCCGCGAGGCCATCCACAGCCTCGGCGCCGGAGCCGAACACCTGCTTCACTTTGAGACGACAGGGCACCGATACATGCCATCACGCACCGTCACAGACGGGACTCAGGAGGGGGAGGCCGCGGATGACCTGGTTGATCACGGGCGGCGCCGGATACATCGGGGCGCACGTCGTACGGGCGATGACCGCAGCGGGCGAGCGCGTCGTGGCCTACGACGATCTCTCCACGGGGATCGCCGAGCGCGTACCGGACGGGGTACCTCTGGTAAGGGGTTCGACTCTGGACGGACAGCGGGTCGCGGGCACCCTCGCCGAGCACGCGGTCACCGGCGTCATCCACCTCGCCGCGAAGAAGCAGATCGGCGAGTCGGTGGAGCGGCCCCTGCACTACTACCGGGAGAACGTGGAGGGCCTCCGAGTCCTCCTGGAGGCGGTGACCGCCGCCGGGGTGTCATCCTTCGTGTTCTCCTCCTCCGCAGCCGTGTACGGCACGCCGGACGTGGACCTGGTCACGGAGGACACTCCGTGCCTCCCGATCTCTCCGTACGGCGAGACGAAGCTGGCCGGGGAGTGGCTGGTGCGGGCGACGGGGCGGGCCACAGGCCTGTCCACAGCCTCGCTGCGCTACTTCAACGTGGCCGGGGCGGCACACGCGGACCTCGCGGACACCGGCGTGTACAACCTGGTCCCCATGGTCTTCGAGAAGCTGACCGAGAACGCGTCCCCGCACATCTTCGGCGACGACTACCCGACCCCCGACGGCACCTGCGTCCGGGACTACATCCACGTGGTCGACCTGGCAGAGGCCCATGTTGCCGCGGCCCACGCACTCCAGGCCGGCCCGGGCCGCCAGTTGACCCTCAACATCGGGCGCGGCGAGGGCGTTTCGGTACGAGAGATGATCGACCACGTCAACGCCATCACCGGGTACGACCGGCCGCCCACCGTCACCGCACGCCGCCCCGGCGACGCGGCACGCGTGGTGGCCTCCGCCGGCCGCGCCGCCGCGGAACTGGGCTGGAAGGCCGGACACGACGTCCAGGACATGATCGTCTCGGCCTGGGAGGGGTGGGTCAGGCTCCACCCGGAGGCGGCTCGGAAGTAGGAACGGGGAGAGCCGGTGAGTCCGGAAGGGCCGGCGGGGCCCCTCGACCTGGCGAGCCAAGCGGTGACGGACCGAGGGACGCCGTGGGTCCGGGTCAGGCGTCGGTCCCGGTCAGGCGTCGGTCCCGGTCAGGCGTTGTTCAGGTAGGCCAGTACGGCGAGCACCCGCCGGTGTCCGCTGTCGCTCGGCGGGAGGCTCAGCTTCAGGAACACGTTGCCGATGTGTTTGCTGACGGACCGTTCGGTGATGACGAGGGTGTCGGCGATGGTGGTGTTGTCGCGGCCCTCGGCCATGAGCTTCAGCACCTCGCGCTCGCGCGGGGTGAGCGTGTCCAGAGGTGAGTCGCGGCGGCGGGACATCAGCTCCGTGACGACCTCGGGATCGAGGGCGGTGCCGCCGGAGGCGACCCGGTCCAGGGCGTCGAGGAACTCGTCCACCCGGCCCACACGGTCCTTCAGCAGATAGCCGACCCCGCTCGCGCCCCCGCCCAGCAGTTCGGCGGCGTAGGACTCCTCGACGTACTGGGAGAGCACCAGCACCGGCAGGCCCGGAATCCTCTCGCGGGCCTCCAGCGCGGCCCGCAGTCCCTCGTCACGGAAGCCCGGCGGCATCCTCACGTCGAGCACGGCCACGTCCGGCCGGTGCTGGAGGAGCGCCGGCAGGACCTCGGGCCCGGAGCCGACGACGGCCACGACCTCGTGCCCGGCCGATCTCAGCAGCAGGACCAGGCCCTCCCTCAGCAGGGCGTTGTCCTCGGCCATCACGATCCTCATGCCACCTCGGCTCCCGTCACGGCGTCAGCGCCCCTCACAGCGCCTTGATCGCCTCGGTGGTCGCACGGGCCAGCGCGCCCAGGTAGCCCTTGGGCAGCTTCGGGCTGCGGATCACCACCGAACGCCAGTAAAGCGGACCCGAGATCAGATCGAGCGCCAGCTCCTCGTTCAGCCCCGCGCGGACCTCGCCGCGCCGCTGCGCCGCCGCCACGATCTTCAGGGCGACCTCCTCCTGCCCCTGCTTCAGCGCCTTCTGCAGGGCCTCGGCGATCTCCGGGTTACGGGCCGCCTCGGCCTGGAGGTCGGGGATGATCTGCGAGGCCACCGGATGCCGCAGGGCCCGGGAGCTCACCTCGTAGAGCATGCGCAGGTCGCCCTCCAGACTGTCCGTATCCGGGGCCGGCAGGCCCTGCACGGCGATCACCGAAACGATGTCGAGGACCAGGTGCAGCTTGGAGCGCCAGCGCCGGTACACCGCGGTCTTGCCCACCCCGGCGCGCCGGGCGATGCCCTCGATGGACATCCGCGCGTAGCCGACGGTCGCGAGTTCCTCGAACACGGCGGCCCGGATGGCCTCCGTCACATCCTCGCGGAGCACGGCCGCGCCCGCGGGGGCCCGGCGGCGCGGGCGCACCTGGGGTCCATCGGCGTTCGTCGTCATGCGAACCAGCATAGGGCGTTACGACGAAACGGTTGCGTTCCGACGACGAATCGGCCTACTCTCACGTTGCGACGATACGGTCCCGTCCCGACGTAAGAGAATGTAAAGAAAAGCGTAAGGAAACGCCGAGCGGCCACGGAAACGCCGCCCGCACCCCCTTCCCCCCGAGCGAAAGCAGCGGATGTGAGTCAGGTCCTCCACACACCGCCCCAGACACAGGCCGCCCCCCACGGCGACCTCGCGGCCCTGGCCGCCCGTCACGGCCTCACGGTCAGCGGCGCCCGCCCGTCCCTGCCCGAGTACATCCGCCAGCTCTGGGCGCGCCGCCACTTCATCACCGCGTTCGCCACCGCCAAGCTCACCGCGACGTACGCCCAGGCGAAGCTGGGCCAGGTCTGGCAGGTGATGACCCCCCTGCTCAACGCGGCGGTCTACTACTTCATCTTCGGTGTACTCCTCGACACCAAGAAGGGTGTAACGGACTTCATCCCGTTCCTCGTCACGGGCGTGTTCGTGTGGACGTTCACCCAGACCTCGATCATGGCGGGCACCCGGGCCATCTCGGGCAACATCGGCCTGGTCCGGGCGCTGCACTTCCCGCGGGCCGCGCTGCCGATCTCGTTCTGTCTTCAGCAGTTGCAGCAACTGCTGTTCTCGATGGCCGCCCTGGCGTTCATCCTGCTCGCCGTCGGCGTGCCGCCGGCCCTCTCCTGGCTCCTCGTGATCCCGGCCCTGACGCTGCAGTTCGTCTTCAACGCGGGCATCTCGATGGTCATGGCCCGACTGGGCGCCGACACGCCGGACATAGCGCAGCTGATGCCGTTCATCCTGCGCACCTGGATGTACACCTCCGGTGTGATGTGGAGCATCGACAACCTGCTCGACAAGCACGCCGGCCTGCCGACCTGGGTCGCCGACCTGCTGCGGGCCAACCCCGCCGCCGTCTATATCGACCTGATGCGCTTCGCGCTGATCGACACCTTCCACGCCAGTCAGCTGCCGCCCCACGTGTGGCTGGTCGCGACCGGCTGGGCCCTGCTCGCCGGTGTCGGTGGCTTCATCTACTTCTGGAAGGCTGAGGAGACGTACGGCCGTGGCTGACAACACACCCCGCACCGCGCCCATCGACATCACCGACGAACGGGCCCCCACCGTCATCGCCGACAGCGTCGACATCGTCTACCGGGTCAACGGCACGGTCGGCGGCCGGGGCAGCGCGACCGCCGCCCTCAACCGCATCGTGCGCCGCAAGCAGGCCGACAAGGTGTCCGGCGTACGCACCGTGCACGCGGTGAAGAACGTCTCCTTCGTCGCGCACAAGGGTGAGGCGATCGGCCTGATCGGAACCAACGGCTCCGGCAAGTCGACGCTCCTCAAGGCGATCGCCGGTCTGCTCCCGGTGGAGCGCGGCAGGATCTACACCGATGGCCAGCCCTCTCTCCTCGGCGTCAACGCGGCCCTGATGAGCGACCTGACCGGTGAACGCAACGTCTACCTCGGCGGCCTGGCGATGGGCATGACCCGGGAGCAGATCAGGGAGCGCTACCAGGAGATCGTCGACTTCTCCGGCATCAACGAGAAGGGTGACTTCATCTCCCTCCCCATGCGCACCTACTCCTCCGGCATGGGCTCCAGGCTGCGCTTCTCCATCGCCGCCGCCAAGGATCACGATGTCCTGCTCGTCGACGAGGCCCTGGCCACCGGCGACGCCAAGTTCCGCAACCGCTCCGCCGAGCGCATCCGTCAGATGCGCGAACACGCGGGCACGGTCTTCCTGGTCAGCCACAGCAACAGCTCGATCCTCGAGACCTGCGAACGCGCCCTGTGGCTGGAGCGCGGCGAACTGCGCATGGACGGCCCCGCCGAGGAGGTCCTGAAGGAGTACGAGGCCTTCACCGGGGACGGCAAGGCGAAGAAGAAGAGGAGCTGAACGAAGGAGCCGCGCCCGAGAGCACGGCGAAAGGGCGCCCCCCAGTCGATCGGGGGGCGCCCTTCCATCGTCTCCTACCGCCTACGGCCTACCGCCGCCTGTTGCCTACGGCCTACCGCCTACGAGTGCGTCCGCAGCAGCGTACGCATCGTCCGCATGGCCACCGACAGATTGGCCAGGTCGAACGTCTCCGAGCTCTGGATCTCCTCCAGCGTGGTGCGCGCCCGGCCCAGGATCGCCGCGTTCTTCTCGTCCCAGGCCTTGAAACGCTGCTCGGGCGTCGAGGTGCCGTTGCCGGCGGCCAGCACGTCAGCCGTCAGCGCCGCATGGGCCGCGTACAGGTCCTCGCGGATGGAGGCGCGGGCCATGGACTGCCAGCGGTCGGCACGCGGCAGCTCGATGATGCGGTCCATGAGCTGGGCGATGTGCAGACGGTCGGCGAGGTCGTAGTAGACCTCGGCGACGTCCAGCGGGTCCCGCCCCATGCGGTCGGCCACCGAGACGATGTCCAGCGCCGGGAAGGCCGAGGAGAACCCCGCCACCCGAGTGGCCAGCTCGTCCGGGACACCGGCGTCGGCCAGCTCGTCGTGGATCCGCTGCCACCACTCCAGGTCCGCGCCCCGCAGCAGCTTCGTCATCTGCGACCACACCTGCTCGACACGCTCGGCGAAGAAGTCGACGGTCTCGGCGAGCTGGAGCGGCTGCGGCCGGTTGTTCAGCAGCCAGCGCGTACCGCGCTCGACGAGCCGCCGCGAGTGCAGCCGGATACGGGTCTGGACGTCGGCCTCGACCCGGTTGTCGAGTTCCTCCACCGCGTCCCACACCGGCGCCGAGCGGAAGATCGCCCGGGCCGCGGTCTGGGCCCGCACGATCTCCTCCAGCGAGGCCCCGGTCTCCTCCCGCAGCCGGTGCAGATACGTCGTACCACCCGTGTTGACCGTGTCGTTGACCAGCACGGTCGTGGTGATCTCGCGGCGCAGCGGGTGGCTGTCGATGCCCTCGGGGAACCGCTCGCGCAACGCCGTCGGAAAGTACGCGTGCAGCAGGCCGCGCAGGTACGGGTCGTCGGGCAGCGAGGTGTGCAGCAGCTCGTCCGACACCGTGATCTTCGTGTAGGCCATCAGGACGGCCGTCTCCGGGCTGGTCAGACCCTGGCCGGCACCGAGACGCTCACGGATCTGCCGGTCGGTGGGCAGGAACTCCAGGGCCCGGTCCAGGTGCTTCTCCCTGACCAGGTGGCGCATGAAGCGCTGCTGGGCGTGGAGCATGTCCTTGGACTGCGCGAGGGCGTTGGCGATCGCCGTGTTCTGCGCGTAGTTGTTGCGCAGGACGAGCACGCCGACCTCGTCGGTCATCTCCGCCAGCACCTTGTTGCGCTGCTTGACGGTCATGTCGCCCTCGCCGACCAGACCGTTGAGCAGGATCTTGATGTTCACCTCGTGGTCGGAGGTGTCGACGCCCGCGCTGTTGTCGATGGCATCCGTGTTGATCTTGCCGCCGTGCAGCGCGAACTCGATCCGGCCGAGCTGGGTCAGACCCAGGTT
Source organism: Streptomyces sp. NPDC058295 (assembly GCF_042880655.1). Taxonomy (NCBI): domain Bacteria; kingdom Bacillati; phylum Actinomycetota; class Actinomycetes; order Kitasatosporales; family Streptomycetaceae; genus Streptomyces; species Streptomyces sp. NPDC058295. The sequence goes on along the minus strand of NZ_JBHVYO010000001.1, from coordinate 29,248 downwards.
GCCGCCCTCGCCGACGACCCTGACACGCAGGTCGGCGCCGTCCACCCGGATCGGGTCGTTGGCCTTGTCGCCGACGTCGGCGTTCGACTCCGCACCGGACTTCACGTACGTGCCGATGCCGCCGTTCCACAACAGGTCCACCTGCGCCCGCAGGATCGCCTTCATCAGGTCGGCCGGGGTCAGCTTGGTGACGGCCGTCTCGATGCCCAGCGCCTCACGGATGTGGGCGTTGACCGGGATCGCCTTCGCCGTCCGCGGGAAGACACCGCCGCCGGCGGAGATCAGGTCACCGTTGTAGTCGGCCCAGCTGGAACGGGGCAGCTCGAACAGCCGGCGGCGCTCGGCGTAGGAGGTCGCCGCGTCCGGCTTCGGGTCGATGAAGATGTGCCGGTGGTCGAAGGCGGCGATCAGCCGGATGTGCTCGCTGAGCAGCATGCCGTTGCCGAACACGTCACCGGACATGTCACCGACGCCGACGACCGTGAAGTCCTCGGCCTGGGTGTCCACGCCCAGCTCCCGGAAGTGCCGCTTGACGGACTCCCAGGCACCGCGGGCGGTGATGCCCATGCCCTTGTGGTCGTAGCCGGCCGAGCCGCCGGAGGCGAAGGCGTCGCCGAGCCAGAAGTTGTACGACTGCGCTACCTCGTTGGCGATGTCGGAGAACGTCGCCGTGCCCTTGTCGGCGGCGACCACCAGGTAGGTGTCGTCCTCGTCGTGCCGCACGACGTCGGCCGGCGGCACGACCTCCCCGCCGACCAGGTTGTCGGTGATGTCGAGCAGCGCCGAGATGAACGTCTTGTAGCTGGCGATTCCCTCGGCCAGCCACGCGTCACGGTCCACGCCCGGGTCGGGCAGCTGCTTGGCGACGAAGCCGCCCTTGGCGCCGACCGGCACGATGACGGTGTTCTTCACCATCTGCGCCTTCACCAGGCCGAGCACCTCGGTACGGAAGTCCTCCCGCCGGTCGGACCAGCGCAGACCACCGCGCGCGACCTTCCCGAACCGCAGGTGCACGCCCTCCACCTGCGGCGAGTACACCCAGATCTCGAACGCCGGCCGGGGCGCCGGCAGGTCCGGGATCGCCTGCGGGTCGAACTTCATGGACACGTAGTCGTGCGGCTCGCCGCCCGCGCGCTCCTGGAAGAAGTTCGTCCGCAGGGTCGCCTTGATGACCGTCAGGAAGGACCGCAGGATCCGGTCCTCGTCGAGCGAGGCCACCTCGTCGAGCGCGGCGTCCAGCTCCTCGAGCAGCGCGTCGACGATCTCGTGCCCGGCACGCTGCCGGTCGGGCGACATCCGCGCCTCGAACAACGACACGAGCAGCCGGGTGGTGTGGACGTTGGTGCGGAGGGTGTCCTCCATGTAGTCCTGGCTGAAGGTGGACCCGGCCTGCCGCAGGTACTTGGCGTACGCACGCAGCACCATCGCCTGCCGCCAGTGCAGCCCGGCCCCCAGCACCAGCGCGTTGAACCCGTCGTTCTCCGCCTTGCCGGTCCAGGTCGCCGAGAACGCCTCCTGGAACCGCTCACGCCCGTCGTCACCGAGGTCACCACCGGGACCCGCCAGCGATTTGGGGATCCGCAGACCGAAGTCGTAGATCCAGGCGTTGCTGCGGTCCGCGCAGCGCAGCTCGTACGGCCGCTCGTCGATCACCTCGACACCGAGCCGGTTCAGGACCGGCAGCACGGCCGACAGGGAGATCGCGTCACCCTTGCGGTAGATCTTGAAGCGGCGCTCGTCGGGCGCGGCGCCCACCGGCTCGTACAGGCTGAGCGAGAAGTTCCGCTCCTCGGTGAGCCGCTCCAGATGGCACAGGTCGGCGACGGCGGAACGCGGGCTGTGATCGGCCTTGTACCCCTCGGCGAAGGCGCTGCCGTAGCGCCGCAGCAGCTCCGCGGCCCGCTCCTCGCCGAGTTCGGCGTTGAGCGCCTCCTGGAACGCGTCGGCCCAGGAACGCGCCGCCTCGACGAGCCGCGCCTCGATGCGCTCCTTGTCGGCGTCGGACAGCTCCGGCAGCTCGGTGCCCTGCGGGACACGCACGACGAAGTGCAGGCGGGACAGGATCGACTCGGTGTTCCAGGCGGTGAAGTCGACGTTCGTCCCGCCCAGCTCCTCCTTGAGGATGTCGATGATCCGCAGCCGCACACCCGTGGTGTACCGGTCCCGGGGCAGGTAGACGATCGCCGAGTAGTAGCGCCCGTACTCGTCCTGCCGCAGGTACAGCCGCAGCCGGCGCCGCTCCTGGAGATAGAGCACGGACGTGACGATGGACCGGAGTTCGTCCACCGGCGTCTGGAACAGCTCGTCGCGCGGGTAGGTCTCCATGATCTGGAGCAGGTCGCGCCCGTCGTGGCTGTTGGGCGAGAACCCGGCGCCCTTCAGCACCGCCTCGACCTTGCGCCGCACGACCGGCACCCGCACCACGGACTCGGTGTAGGCGGCGGAGGAGAACAGCCCGAGGAAGCGCCGCTCCCCGACGACGTTCCCGTCCTTGTCGAACTTCTTCACACCGACGTAGTCGAGGTAGGAGGGCCGGTGCACGGTGGCCCGGCTGTTCGCCTTGGTCAGCACCAGCAGCTTGTGCTCACGCGCCTTGGCGCGGGCGTCGGCGGGCAGCCGCTCGAAGGACGGGCTGACGGGGTGGCTGTCGGCGTCGGCGTGCTGCGGGTCGGAGCGCAGGATGCCGAGCCCGGTCCCGGGAACGGCGGTGAGGGAGTCGTCCCCGCGCAGCTGGTACTCCCGGTAGCCGAGGAACGTGAAGTGGTCGGCGGCCAGCCAGCGCAGCAGCTCACGGGCCTCCTCGACCTCGGGCCGCGCCAGATCACCGGGGACGGGCTCCTCCCGGAGGTGATCGGCGACCCGCAGCGCGGTGTCCCGCATCTTCTCCCAGTCCTCGACGGCCTCCCGGACGTCGGACAGGACGCGCACCAGGTCGGCGGTGATCTGCTTCAGGTCGGCCCGGTCGGTCTCACGGTCGATCTCGACGTGGATCCACGACTCGACATGCCCGTCGTGCGGCAGCTCCCCCGCGGCGGGCGGGGTGCTGAGCACCTCGATGAGCTTGCCGGCCACATCGCGCCGCACGACGACCTGCGGGTGGATGACGAGGTGGATCCCCCGCCCCTGCCGGGTCAGCTCGTTGGTGACGGAGTCGACGAGGAACGGCATGTCGTCGGTCACGACCTCGACGACCGAGTGGCTGCACGTCCACCCGTTCTCCTCGACGGTCGGCGTGTGGACCCGCACGTTGGCCGTCCCCTGCGGCCGGTTCTCGGCCAGCCGGTAGTGCGAGAGCGCGGCTCCGAAGACGTCGACCGGGTCACGGCCGTTCAGGTCCTCCGGGGCGGTGTGCAGGTAGTAGCGCTGGAGGAACGCGAGGAGGGAGGCGTGGTCCGGGGTCCCCGGAGTACCGCCGCCCTCGCCCGTCGTCCCAGTCGGTAGATGCCCCCCGACCGGGCTGTTCTCAGCGACCCGCGCCGCCCTCTCGAGCAGCTCGGCCTTGGCTTCGTCCAGCTTGGTCTGCATTGTCCTCTGGCTCCTGTCGCGCGCCGTTGCGTGACGTAGAAGGAAGTACGTGAAGTACGGTCTCTTCCCCTGCGGCTCGACGCCACGGCCCGGGGTCTCCGGTCTGTTCCGACGCTATGCCGCACGGTGAGATGAGCGGGGGGTTATCGGCCATTCTCGACACCACTCCCGGGTGTGACGCTGCTCTCCGCGCCAGGTGCATCCGGGGGGTGCACGGCGTCCTGGGAGCCCTTTCGGCCCCGTCCCGCCCGCGCCGACCAGCGTCCGCCGCCCGGCTGCGGAGATGGTCCGCACACACCGGGCGCAGGGCAGAGGCAACACTGCCCCCGCAAGCTATCGCGCTGATCACGCCACCAAGGCTATCGCCCCTCCCGGTCCCCCCGTCATGAGCCGTATGTGTACAAAACACAGCCCAGAACTTTGCCGTTCTGCACAGAGGCAAAACGGGGGGAGACGTGGGAAGGGGGGCGGAGCCCCGAGGGGGTGCGGGAGCGCAGGCCCGCCGGGGTCGGGAGCCCCTGGGTGGGGCGGAGCCCCAGGTGGGGTGGAAGGGGCGGAGCCCCTGGGATGGGACGGGTAGGGGCGGCGGGGGCGAGAAAAGTCGACGCCGGCCACACCCCGCGGGACGCTGAAAGCGCCCCCTCTTGGCAAGCCCACCCCCAAGAGGCACGTTGCCCAGAGCAACGCCCGCCCGAGAGGAGCCGCCCACCATGTCCGCGAAAATCCTCATCGTCACCGGCGACGCAGCGGAATCCCTGGAAGTCCTCTACCCCTACCAGCGTCTACGCGAGGAAGGCTACGAGGTCCACATCGCCGCCCCCGCCCGCAAAAAGCTCCAGTTCGTCGTCCACGACTTCGAACCCGGCTTCGACACCTACACCGAGAAGCCCGGCTACACCTGGCCCGCCGACCTCGCCTTCTCCGAGGTCGACCCCGGCCAGTACGCCGCCGTCGTCATCCCCGGCGGCCGGGCCCCCGAGTACCTCCGCAACGACCCCGAACTCCGCAAGATCCTCAAGTCGTTCTTCGACGCCGACAAACCCGTCGCCCAGATCTGTCACGGCCCCCTGCTCACCGCGGCCGCCGACGCCCTCCGCGGCCGACGCGTCACGGCGTACCCGGCCCTGGAGCTCGACATGCAGTCGGCAGGCGCCACCTTCCAGGACGCCGAGGCAGTCGTCGACGGCACCCTGGTCTCCGCCCGCGCCTGGCCGGACCACTCGGCCTGGATGCGCGAGTTCCTGAAGGTGCTACGCACCAAGGCACCAGTGACGTGACCTGACCCGCCCCACCCAGGTGGCCGACCGTCGAGCATCGACCGTGAACCATCGGCCACCCCGACCCGATCAGGTGCGGCGCCCCCAGGACGCCCCAGGAAGTCCCAGGACGCCGCACCCGATCCGACGCCCGAGGCAGGCCCGACCCGAAAACCCCTACGCAGCCGCAGCCAACCGCCCCGCGACCTCCACCGCCTCCCCCAGCGTGTCCACCACGGGCACCCCCACCACCTCGAGGCTGGCCCGGCTGTGCGACCCGCCGGTGTACAGGACGGCCCGCGCGCCCACATGCAACGCGGCCACCGCGTCGTCGGCGGCATCCCCGATCACCACCGTGCGCGCCGCCTGCACGCCGGTCAGCGCCTCGAGGTGGCGCACCATGTGCTCGGCCTTGCTGCCGCCGGAGGGCCCGGTCCGCCCGTCGACCCGTACGAAGTGCGGCTCGATCCCGAAGCCCCGGACCAGCGGCACGAGCTCATCGTGCACATACATGCTCAGCAGGGACTGACTGTGCCCCGCGGACCGCCACCCCGCGAGCAGCTCCACGGCACCCTCGGTGAGCCCGCACCGCACCCGGTGCTCGGCGTAGTACCGGTGGAAGACGTCGTCCATGACCTCCCACTCGGTGTCGGTGGGCAGCCTGCCCATCAGCCGCTCGTAGAACTTCGGCACCGGAACGCAGTACAGCGCCCGGTACCGCTCCTGCGTGATCGGCTCCAGCCCCAACTCGACGAATGCCGCGTTCGTCGCCCCGATGATCGCGTCGTTGTCGTGGAACAGCGTCCCGTTCCAGTCCCAGACGATGTGCGCCGCTTCCTGCTTCCCCATACCTGCAAACGTACCCGCCACCACCGACAATCAAGTGACCGACCGAAGCGGCGCCCCACCCCACCGGCCCAGGCACACCGCCGACTCGGGGCAGCTCAACAGCTCGGCACGCATGCAGGTCAGCGCGCCTACAGCTCGGCGCGCCTACAGATCGGCAACCAGCAGCCGGCCGTCCGAGCTCAGCCGTCCGCGCACAGCCGTCCGAGCTCAGTCACCCGACCTCAGTCGCCCGACCCCACCAGAGTCGGGATCTCCTGCCTGGCGAACCACAACAGCTCGTGGTCCTCGGCTCCGTCGACGACGAACTGCGCGTCGTCGTCCCCGTCGTCCGCCGCCACGACCGCCTCCGCCGCGGCGGTCACGTCCGCCTCGGCCTCACCGGCGTCGACGTGCACCGCGGCCGCCTTGGCCAGCGGCACGGCACCCGCCACCCGGACCTCGCCCAGCGCCGCCGGATCGAGCCCCCGGTCGGGGTCCGCGGCGGCCGCGCGGTCGGGTACGTCGACGGCGACCACGACCCGGCGCCGCGGGGCACCCGGATCCGCCGCGAGCAATCGCAGCGAGGCGAGCGCGGCCCTGCTGAGCGCCGCGTACTCCAGCTCCTCGATGTCGTCGGAGACATACCACTCGCGCAACGCGGGCGTGACGGCGTACGCGACGAGCGGCCCGGACCCCAGCTCACCCGTCTTGTGCGCCTCGGCGAGGCCGGGGAGGGTCAGGGGGACGTAGACGCGCATGGCTGGCCGCTCTTTCGTGGTCGCAGGCTCGGACTCGGTACCCCAGGGCGGAGAGGGTTCCGCGTCTTCCCGAGGGCCTTCAGGATACGTGCGGCCGTCCCCTTTCGGGCCCCTGCCCACACCCCCGCGACCGTCAACCCCGAGCCGCGCCACTCACCCGGGCCGCCCCCGCGGCACCAGGCCTCCACCACCTCCCACCACCCCTGATAGGTGAACTTCCCGACCCCCCGCCGAGTACTCTCCGCTTCCTTGCCGTCACGCACCGCGACCCCGTACAAGATCCACGACGGCAAGTTACCGACCGGTAGAGCCGAGCCCACCGAACGGGGACACCCATGAACAAGGTCATGACAAGGACGCAGCACCACCCCGGCACCCGCCCTCCCGGCCGACGCGACACCCGCCGCCCCGCGGGCGCCCCGCCCCGCACCCCGAGCGGCGGCGCCCCCCGTACGGCACCCGGCGGTGGCCGCCCACCCGGTCCCCCCGGCACCAGCGCCCCCACCCGCACCCGCCCCGCCGACGGCCGCCCCGCAACCCCGCAGTCCCTCACCCGCCACCCGACCCCCGGGTCCGGTTCCGGCGCCAAGGCCCCCAAGACCCCCACCGGCTCCCCGACCGTCCCCGCCCAGCCGCAGACGCAGACCCCCCGCCGCCCCGTTTCCCAGCCCCGCCCCACTGACCTCTTCGCCGACCGCCTCCTCGCGGTCCTGACCGGCCAGCGCCCCGTGCACTTCATGCTCCGGCACACCCTCGGCCACGCCTACGACGACCTGGCCCACCTCGCCGAACGCGGCCCCCTGCGCACCACCCGGGGCGCCCGTCCCGTCGTCCGGGACATCGGCTACTACGTCCCCCGCCCCGGTGCCATCGAGGCCTTCGCCCGCATCAGCGCCGGCGACCGCCTCCGGGCCATGGCCTTCCGCCTGGAACTCGGCACCGACCACCGCTGGCGCTGCACCGCGGTGGAACTCGACGGCACCCGCAGGCCCCACCCCCAGGACGACTGAGCCGCCCCAGAACCGCCGCACAGCAAAGGGCCGGGCCACCCGAAGGTGACCCGGCCCTCAAGCCGCTACGAAGCCCGCAGAAGCCCACGACGCCGTCACGTCATACGTCACACACGTCACGCCACACCGTCACGCATCACGCGTCACGGCCCGGTAGACACCCGCGGCGCACGCAGACGCGCGCCCTACTTCTTCCGACGCCGCCCGGCCTTCGCCTGCTTGCGACGCTCCGCGCGCGTGAGGCCATCGGCCTCCGAGCGCACCGGCTCGTCCTCGTCACTGTCGAAGTCGCCCTCGATCGTGCCGCCCTCGCCGTCCACCGTCGGAGCCGAGAAGTGCAGCTGACGACGCTGCGGAGCGTCCAGCCCCTTCGCCCGGATCTCCGGACGCGAACCCGCCTGCGCCGGCACCACGTCCTGCTTCTCCATGTCGACCGGCGCGGCATCCGCCACCGGGACCTCCTCGACCTGCTGCTCGACCTGGACCTCCAGGTTGAACAGGTAGCCGACGGACTCCTCCTTGATGCCGTCCATCATCGCGGAGAACATGTCGAAGCCCTCGCGCTGGTACTCGACCAGCGGGTCCTTCTGCGCCATCGCGCGCAGACCGATGCCCTCCTGGAGGTAGTCCATCTCGTAGAGGTGCTCGCGCCACTTGCGGTCCAGGACCGACAGCACGACCCGCCGCTCCAGCTCACGCATGATCTCGGAACCGAGCTGCGACTCCCGCGACTCGTACTGCTCGCGGATGTCGTCCTTGATGGACTCGGAGATGAACTCGGCGGTCAGACCGGCCCGGTCACCGGCCGCCTCCTCCAGCTCCTCGACGGTGACCTTCACCGGGTAGAGCTGCTTGAAGGCGCCCCACAGCCGGTCCAGGTCCCAGTCCTCCGGGAAGCCCTCGGCGGTCTCCGCGCCGACATACGCGTCGATCGTGTCGTCCATGAAGTGGTGGATCTGCTCCTGAAGGTCCTCGCCCTCCAGAACGCGGCGCCGCTCACCGTAGATGACCTCACGCTGACGGTTGAGCACCTCGTCGTACTTCAGGACGTTCTTACGCGTCTCGAAGTTCTGCTGCTCCACCTGCGACTGCGCGGACGCGATCGCGCGCGTGACCATCTTGTTCTCGATCGGCACGTCGTCCGGCACGTTCGCCATCGACATCACACGCTCGACCATCTGCGCCTTGAACAACCGCATCAGGTCGTCACCCAGCGACAGGTAGAAACGGGACTCGCCCGGGTCGCCCTGACGGCCGGAACGACCGCGCAGCTGGTTGTCGATACGACGCGACTCGTGCCGCTCCGTACCCAGCACGTAGAGGCCGCCCAGCTCCTTGACCTCGGTGAACTCGGCCTTGACCGCCTGCTCGGCCTTCTCCAGGGCGGCCGGCAGCGCGGCGGCCCACTCCTCGATGTGCTCCTCGGGGTCGAGGCCACGCTGACGCAGCTCCGCCTCCGCGAGGTCGTCGGGGTTGCCACCGAGCTTGATGTCGGTACCACGGCCGGCCATGTTGGTGGCGACCGTCACGGCACCCTTGCGGCCGGCCTGGGCGACGATCGACGCCTCACGCTCGTGGTGCTTGGCGTTCAGCACCTCGTGCTGGACACCCCGCTTGGAGAGCTGCTGCGACAGGTACTCGGACTTCTCGACCGACGTCGTACCGACGAGGATCGGCTGGCCCTTCTCGTGCTTCTCCGCGATGTCGTCGACGACCGCCTCGAACTTCGCGACCTCGGTGCGGTAGATCAGGTCGGACTGGTCCTTACGGACCATCGGCCGGTTCGTCGGGATCGGGACCACGCCGAGCTTGTAGATCTGGTGGAACTCGGCGGCCTCGGTCATCGCCGTACCGGTCATGCCGCAGAGGCCGGGCTGTTCCTTCTCGTTGTGGTCGTGGCGCTTGTAGAGGCGGAAGAAGTTCTGAAGGGTGATCGTGGCGAGCGTCTGGTTCTCGTCCTTGATGTCCACCCCTTCCTTCGCCTCGATCGCCTGGTGCATGCCCTCGTTGTACCGGCGGCCGGCGAGGATACGACCCGTGTGCTCGTCGACGATCATGACTTCGCCGTCCATGACGACGTAGTCCTTGTCCTTCTTGAAGAGCTCCTTCGCCTTGATGGCGTTGTTCAGGTAGCCCACCAGAGGGGTGTTCACCGACTCGTAGAGGTTGTCGATGCCCAGCCAGTCCTCGACCTTGCTGACACCGGCCTCGTGAATGGCGACCGTGCGCTTCTTCTCGTCGACCTCGTAGTCGCCGGTCTCCTCGATGCCCTTGAGCGGGTTGCCGGCCTCGCCCTTCTTCAGGCGCGTCACCAGCTTGGCGAAGTCGCCGTACCACTTGGTGGCCTGGTCCGCCGGACCGGAGATGATCAGCGGCGTACGCGCCTCGTCGACCAGGATGGAGTCGACCTCGTCCACAATGGCGAAGTTGTGGCCGCGCTGGACCAGCTCGTCCTGCGCCCACGCCATGTTGTCGCGCAGGTAGTCGAAGCCGAACTCGTTGTTCGTGCCGTACGTGATGTCGCACGCGTACATCTCACGGCGCTGCGCCGGCGTCATGTTGGCGAGGATGCAGCCGACTTCCAGGCCCAGGAACTTGTGGACACGACCCATCATCTCGGAGTCGCGCTCGGCCAGATAGTCGTTGACCGTGATCAGGTGGACGCCCTTGCCGGACAGCGCGTTCAGATACGCGGGCAGCGTGCCGACGAGCGTCTTGCCCTCACCGGTCTTCATCTCGGCCACATAGCCGAGGTGCAGGGCGGCACCACCCATGATCTGTACGTCGTAGTGACGCTGACCGAGGACACGCTTGGCGGCCTCGCGCACGGTGGCGAAAGCCTCGGGCAGCAGGTCGTCCAAGCTCTCACCGTCGGCGTACCGCTGCTTGTACTCATCGGTGAGGGCCCGCAGCTCGGCGTCGGAGAGGTCGACGAAGTCCTCTTCGATGGAGTTGACCTGGTCCGCGATGCGGTGCAGCTTGCGCAGGATCTTGCCTTCGCCTGCACGCATGATCTTCGAGAGGACGGACACGGGGGTTGGTCTCCTTGCCGGTCGGGCCTGGGACGGTCGGTTTCCAGTGGACTTACTGAGCAACGGCCATCGTATGCGAGGACCCCGCCACCCCGGGAGACCTGCCGCGACGAGGACCACACACTGCTGCGCACCTGCTCCAAAATCTTCTTCAAAGGGGACAACGGCCGGGCCCCGGCGATGGTGCCGCGTCCGCCGGACGAATTGCGCGAATTGTGATCACGCGCTCACGCACCGCAAAAAGATGGCGGCCGCCGAGGCACTCCGCGCAGAATCGGCCGATGGAGCCCGAGCCCGTCACCCTCACCACCCCCCGCCTCGTCCTGCGCCCCCTCGATCCGCAGGACACCGACGCCGTGTACACCGCAGCCCAGGACCCCGACATCCAGCGCTGGACCACGATCCCCTCCCCCTACCTCCCCGAGCACGCCCGAAGCTTCACCGAACTGCTCGCCCCGGAGGGCTGGGCGAGCGGCTCCATGTTCACCTTCGGCGTCTTCCTCCCCGACGGAGCCCTCACCGGCGTCCTCAGCCTCACCATGCGCTCCCCCGGCACGGCCGAGGTCGGCTTCTGGGCGGCCAAGGAACACCGCGGCCACGGCTACACCACCGAGGCCACCCTCACCGCAGCCCGCTGGGCCTTCACCACCCTGCCCGTCGACCGCCTCGAATGGCGGGCCGAAGTCGGCAACACCGCCTCCCGCACGGTCGCCGAGAACGCCGGCTTCACCCTGGAAGGCACCCTCCGCTCGGCCATCGCCAACAAGGGCGTACGCCGCGACTGCTGGCTGGCCTCCCTGCTCCCCTCGGACCTGGGACTGCCCTCGACAGCACCGTACGTTCCGGCACCCTCCAGCCCGCCCGCGGGAACAGCCGGCCCGTCTCGGGGCACAGGCCCGTCCGGGGGCCCGACCAGCCCGTCCGGCGTTTGAGGACGAGGCCGTCCAGGCCGACAGCGCGGGTCCGGGGGCACAACCCCCACGGACGGGAAGGGTAGGGGCGGCGGGGGCGAAAAGGCGGCGAAGCCGCCCTCACTCCCACCCCCGAACCCTCAAACCCCCAGCTCACCCAGCACTGTCAGTCCCACCCCCTATCGTGCGAGCCATGACGACCCCGCGCCCCGACACCACCCTCTCGGCAGACGAAGCCCGCCGCATCGCCCTACGCGCGCAGGGCTTCCTCGGCACACCCGACCGCAGGGCCGGAGTCCGCGGCGTCCTCCGTCATCTCGGCGCGGTCCAGCTCGACACCATCTCGGTCCTGGCCCGCTCCCACGAGCTGATCCCCTACGCCCGCCTGGGAGCGGTAGGCCGCAAGACGATCGAGGACGCGTACTGGAAGCCCGAGTCCGCGAGCACGCCCACGGCACGACCGCACGCCTTCGAGTACTGGTCCCACGCCGCGTGCATCCTCCCCATCGAGGAATGGCCCCACTTCGCCTTCCGCCGCCGCGCCTACCGGGCCCGCCCGCACTGGAACCACGCCCTCCCGGACGGCACGTACGACCAGGTCGTCAAGCAGCTCCGCACCGAAGGCCCCCTCACCGCCACCGAGTTGGGCGGGGCCAAGAAGACCAGCGAGTGGTGGGACTGGTCCGGCACCAAGGTCGCGGTGGAACGCGCGCTGATGTACGGCGAGGTGGTCTGCGTGGAGCGCCGCGGCTGGAAGCGCGTGTACGACCTCGCCGAACGCGCCGTCCCCGCCGACCTGCTGCACGACGAGCTGGACGACACCGAATGCCTGCGCCGCCTCGTCCGCCTGGCCGGCCAGTCGCTCGGCGTGGGCACGCGCGCGGACATCGCCGACTACCACCGTCTCAAGGGCGAGCAGGTCGACACCGTGATCGCCGACTCGGGCCTGGTACCGGTCACGGTCGAAGGCTGGGGCAAGCCCGCCTGGGCCGACCCGGCGGCTCTGGAAACGCCCCCGCGCGGCCGCCACCGCACCACGCTGCTGTCCCCCTTCGACTCCCTGATCTGGGAGCGGGCGCGCACCGAGCGGATCTTCGGCTTCACCCACCGCCTGGAGGCCTACGTCCCCAAGCCGAAGCGGATCCACGGCTACTTCGCGATGCCGGTCCTGGCCGGCGGTCGACTCGTCGGCCGCGTGGACCCGGCGCGTGAGGGCCGCACCCTGATCGCCAGGCAGGTCACCCTGGACGGCCCGAAGGCGGTCCCGGCGGTGGCCCAGGCCCTGCTCGAGGCCGCGACCTGGGTGGACTGCACGGACGTACGCGTCGAGCGCGTGGACGCCCCTGACCTGCGCGAGCCCCTCGTCCGAGAACTCACCCGCGCACTGGCCTGACCCGGTCCCGAGCCCCGTCCGAACCGGGCTGCGTCAGGACGGATCCGAGCCGGGCCCAGGCCCGGCTCAACGGACCACCGGCGATCCGGCTCAACGCCGATACGGCGCCCCGGTCACCGGCTCACCGGATCTCGAGAATCTTCTCCCGCATCGCGTACACGACCGCCTCCATCCTGGAGTGCAGCTGAAGCTTCTCCAGGATGTTGCGCACATGGTTCTTCACGGTGTTCTCGGAGATGAACAACTCCTTGGCGATGTCACGGTTGTTCATTCCCGTGGCGACCAGCTTGAGCACCTCAAGCTCCCGGTCCGTCAGCCGCGGCGCGGGAACGAGCCGACGCTCGTCGGTCCGCTGGATCATCGACTTGAACTCGGTGAGCAGCTTCGACGCCATGGAGGGGCTGATCTGTGACTGCCCGTCGGCGACCGCGCGGATCGCGGTGGCGACCTCGTCCGTGGAGATCTCCTTGAGGAGATAACCGGTCGCGCCCGCCTTGATCGCCTCGTAGAGGTCGGCCTCCTCGTCGCTGATCGTCAGCATGATGATCTTCGCGCTGGGAGCCACCTCCTTGATGGAGGTGCACGCCTCGATACCGCCGCGCTTGGGCATCCGTACGTCCATCAGCACGATGTCCGGCAGCAGGTCGGCCGCCTTGTCCACCGCCTCGGCGCCGTCACCCGCCTCACCGACGACCTGGATGTCCTCCTCGGCCGCGAGCACGATCTCCAGTCCGCGGCGGAACAGGGCGTGGTCGTCCACGACAAGGACTCTGATCGGCTCCTTGCGTGAGGTGCCCCCGTCCGGGCCCAGGCCGACGACGCCGTCGTCGGCATCGTCGTCCCGCATCGGTCCGAAGCTGTCCGCCATCGTTCCTCCCCCTGAAGGCTGTGGCCGTGGTCCTGTGCCGTCGCCAACCCAAGGCAGCGGCCCACCGGTTGAGCCGCCCTGGCCATGATTCCATGCCCGGACGACAACGCGGTGACAGAGCGGTGCCCGAAGGGGTCGCACACGGGTGCCCCTGGGGGCGCACACAGCGCTCCAGGGGCACACCGCTCAGCTGTCACCGGGCAGCGTCAGCCACCCAACGTGCCGCCCGCCTCGGGCGAGTGCGCCTGGGCCACCATCGGGTCGGTGTCGAGGTAGATCACGCCGTAGTCGTAGGCGTGACGCCGGTAGACGACGCTGGGCTGCTTGGTCTCGGAGTCGACGAACAGATAGAAGTCGTGTCCGACCAGTTCCATCTCGTAGAGGGCCTGGTCGAGAGTCATCGGAGCGGCGACGTGGGTCTTCTCGCGCACCACGAGGGGGCCGTCGCCCTGCACCTCGAGCGAGCCGATCCGCTTGGTCGGCACGCTGTCCGACTCGTCGGCGGGGACGGGACGGCCGTTGCCGTTGAGCGTCGCCACACCGAAGACGTAGTCGGAAACCTCCGCCGCGGGGATCCTGCGGGCGCCGCGGCGCGTGTAACGCTTGTCGTGCTGCTTGCGCAGCTGGGCATCCAGCTTCTCCGCCGCCAGGTCGAGTGCCGCGTACGCGTCGCTGGCCGCCGCCTCCGCCCGGATCACAGGGCCGCGGGACCGGAGGGTGATCTCCACCCGGTCGCACCGGTCGGCCTGTCGCGGGTTGGGCTCCTTGGACACCTCCACGTCGAGGCTGATCACCTTGCCGTCGAGCTTCTGGATCTTCTCCAGATTCAGCTTGTCGGCCACGTGCTTGCGGAACCGCTCGGGCACCTCGGTCTTGCGGCCCTTGACGACGATGTCCACGCAGAACTCCGTTCCCGGATCACTCCGCTTCGGTGCGGAGCGTCTCCCTTTTGCACCAGGCTCCGGTGAGCACCGGAACCTCGGACTCGGTGACTTCCACCTCCTCCTCCCCCATGGGCGAGATCTACACCCCAGGTGCTGCGGAACATTTCGAAAACCGCAGCACGGCATTCAGATATGAGAGGTGTGGCCTGCGGCTTTCCCTCACAACCGAACATATCTCGCCCGGACGGATGTCGTCACCCTCTACTGCGGCGTACCTCCGTTCAGGCGAATTGGCCCTCTCATTACCTGCAACGACGCAAGTTCCCACTCAGTTCCGGTTTATTTCGAAAGAGTCCGGCGACGCGGCGACCACGGCCGCGCAGAGCACGTCACCGGCTCCGCCCGCGTCGCCCAGCGGTCTCACCGACACCCCGTCCACGCCTGACACCTCCGCTCCGGACAGCTTCTTACTGTCTTCCCGAGTGATACCCACGTACCCGGCCGTCGCCCCTTCACCACACAACGCACCCCTCGCCTCCTCCTCATACGGCCCACTCTGCGCCTGTTCCGCCCGCTGCGCCGCCGCAGCCACCCGCACCGCCCGCGCGGCCTCCGCCAGCGAGGCGCCCGTCGTGACCACGTCGTCCACGAGGACCACCGGCCCACCGCACAGCACCCCCGCGCCCCCGGGCACCACCGTCAGCGCACCCACCAGGTTGTCCAGCCGCTGCCGGGAACCGAGCCCCGACTGGTCGGCCACCACCCGCCGCTGCCGCAACACCGCGGCCACCCGCGCCGGCACCCCCGCCCGCCGCAACTCACCGGCCGCCGCCAACGCGATCCGCCGAGCCGGATCATGCCCACGCGCCCGCACGGCGGCCCGGGTGGAGGGGACGGGGACGAGCAGGAGATCTCCGGGGGGCCGGGGGCCCTCCCCCTCCCCCCACCCCACCTCCCCCACCCCAGCCCGCACAGCCCCCGCCAACGCCGCGCCCAGCGGTCGCGCCAGTGCGAGCGCGCCGCGTTCCTTGTGGGCCAGCAGCGCCGCCCGTACCTCGTCCGCGTACCGGGCCGCCGCGTGCACGGCGGGCAGCCCTGGCGGTTCCGGCACCGGCCGGACCCGGAACGGCTCGGCCCCGCTCAGCGCCGTACGGCACTGCGGGCAGAGCACCGTACGCGCACTTCCGCAGCCCCCGCACTCGGCGGGCAGCACCAGGCCGGCGAGTTCCTGCCACCACCTGCGAACGCCTTCCACGTGCACTACTGTGCCGACGCCGGAAGCTGCCCGCCACCCCTGTGGAAAACCGCCCGGGGCGCCCTGTGGAAAACTCTCGGGAAGGTGGCCCTCAAGGCGCCTGGAGCGATCGGAACACCAAAAAGAGAGCAGCCGAAAAACGGCGTCAAGAAACCCCGGGCCTCATTGGGAGAAGGGGTCCGAGGAGTTCCCCCCGAACCCCCGAACCCCCGGCCCACTCCGGCCCCGCGAGTTACGCACCCCAAGCCGCCTCAGGCCGCCCCGCCCCCTCGTCCCACACCCCGCGCCCCACACCCCGCGCCCCGCGCCCCGCGCTCAGAGCACCGGCTGCTGTCCGGACTCCGGGGCCCCCATCCCCAGGCGAGGCAAAGATCACCCGAGGCTTCACCCGGGATATCACCCGGGGTAGAACGCGACCGAGGCGGTCTCCTTCAGCGTCCGCCACCCGCTTCCGCCGGGCAGCCACAGCAGCCCTTCCTTGGAGGTCGCGAAGAGCGGGATCTCGCTGTCCTCGGAGGCGGCGATGCTCGTGACCTCCGTGAGGCCGGGGAGTGTTCCCGCCTCGGGGACCGAGCCGTCGCACTGCATGTACTGCACCTGCTGCACGCCGCCGGCCTCGCGCCCGACGACCACGAGCCGGCTGTCCCCGGCCCACGACATGGCCGTGACCTGTTCCAATTCCGGTGTCGCGGAGCGCAGTTCCTGGAGCGACACGGACTGCTGCGCGCCGTTGCCCGGGCCTCGTTCGATCCGGCCGATGAACAGGGACTGCTTGCCGCCCTTGTCGACGATGAGCGCGATCCGTACCCCGTCGGCGGCCACCCGTACGGCGTTGATCCGGCCCTCGAGTCCCGGAGTGAGCACCTCCAGAGGCTGGCCGGCGCCCTTCTCCAGCAGGAGCAGCCGAGGCGCGGCGGGGTCGCGGTCGGCGACCCACAGGTCGCCCTGGGTGTCCCAGCTGGGGGTGGTGAGCCGGTCGGTCTCGGTCTTGCCCTTGCTCTGGAGCACGGGGTCGCCGATGGAGCTGCCGGAGACGGTGGAGGTGACGTAGAGCGCCTTGCCGTCGAGCGCTACTCCCGCGGCGCTGTGTTCGTCGCGGGCCACGGCCACCGAGCGCAGCGCCTTGGTGCCGTCGCCGAGCGCTCCGGGCACCGGGTCGGCCTTGGTGTTGCCGCTGCCGCTGGTCATCCGTTCGAGGCGGTGCTGGCCGTCGATGAAGTACAGGTAGCCGGGGTTGGTCTCGGAGCCGCGGGCGGCGACGGCCGCGGCCCGTTCCTCGGTGAGGGAGCACAGTTGGGTGCCGCCCGCGCGCAGCGCGATCTCGTCGACGGCGGGGGTCAGGCTGCGGAGGGAGAACAGCAGTTGGGCCGCCATCTCGTCGCACTTGCCCTGGCCGATGTGGGCGGCCTTGTCGTTCAGCGGCACGGTGAGCTTGTTCTGGTCGTCGGGGGTCAGTGCGGTGACGCCCTTGGGCAGCGCGGTTCCGGTGGGGAAGCTGGATCTGACGACGGGGCGGAGCCAGCTGGTGGGGCCCGTGAGCACCGAGCGCACCATCTGCGTCATCGGGTCGACGCGTTCACGGACGTAGACGGGGTCGGCGACGGCCATGGGCTGTCGGGAACCGTCGGCGCCGTCGGCCGTGGTGTTGGAGGCGAAGTAGTACTTGTTGACGGACACGTAGTTGCGCTGGAAGTCCGACTTGCCCATGACGACGCCCTGGGGGAGGGCGTCGATGCGCCACTGCCCGTTCTTCTTGTCGCGGCCGAGGTGGACCACCTGGCCGTAGTCGCCCGAGGCGGGCGCGTACGACTGCTGTGCGTCGACGGTGGCGACCCGTGTGCCGGTCAGGGTGTACGAGTAGTCGTCGCCGTCGTCTCTGGTCCCGGTGGGCCCGGCATCGGTCGCCGGCCCGTCCGTGAGGACCGTCGTGGACCGTTCGGGTTCCCATTTCTGGGCGGCTTTCTCGGTCAGGTACTGCCGTGCCGTCGCGTAGCCGGGGTCGTCGCTGGTGAGCGCTTCGAGGAAGCCCTGGACGATCTCCAGGGGCTGCGCGTCGTCCCGGGGCGGCATCGCGAACACCCGTACCTGGGTGTCCTGGCGCGGTGTGGACTCGACGCCGCGCAGATCCCCGCTGTCGGGCATCGAGGCGCACCCGGCCAGCAGGACGACGCCACAGGTGGCGTACGCCACCGCGCGCCCCGGCGTGCGCCGGGTTCCCCCCTCGCGCCACTCAGCGCCCACGAAATGCCTCCCCTTGCTCGTTCGAGCCCTCCGCCCCGGCTCTCTGCCGGTCCGAAGTCCCCCTCAGTGCCGTTTCACGCGCGTCACCCGCGTCGGCCGCTTCCTTCCGCTCCGGGTTCTCGCCCCGTCCTGCCCCAGCGGCCCCACCTGTGTCGGCTGCCCCCGCAGCCCGCGACTCGTCCTCCCCGCGTCCGCCACCGCCGCCTCCCGTGCCCGGGGCGGGTCGGGGCACCACGCGCGCGCCATTGCCGGGCAGCGCCGTCGGGTCGGCCGTGGGGGCGGAGGTGGCCATCCGGGGCGCGAGCGCGCTCCGTGCGGCCGACTGCTGTTCGCCGGCGGCTTGTACCGGCACCGTGGCGCTCTTCTGGCCGCCGCCGCGCGGCAGACCGGCCTCGTCGAGGGCTCCCCGGTTGCGGCGGGAGTCCTTGGGTTCGAGTGGTATCGGCGAGCCCCGCAGCGGTTCGTCGGCGGTCCTGGGCAGCGTCAGCCGGAACTGCGAGCCGCCGCCGGGCTCTCCCCAGGCCTGCAGCCAGCCTCCGTGCAGTCGGGCGTCCTCCAGGGCGATGGACAGCCCGAGGCCGGTACCGCCGGTGGTACGCGCGCGTGCCGGGTCGGCGCGCCAGAAGCGGCTGAAGACGCGGGTGGCCTCGCCGGGCTTGAGGCCGACGCCGTAGTCGCGCACGGCTATCGCGACGGCCCCGCCCGCGGCGGCCAGCTTGACGATGACGTCCTTGCCCTCGCCGTGTTCCACCGCGTTGACCACCAGGTTCCGCAGCACCCGCTCCACCCGCCGGGCGTCGGCCTCGGCGACCACGGGCTGCTGGTCGCCGATGACGCGTACGGTCGTCCCCTTGCGTTCGGCGAGCGGCGCGGCCCCGCTGACGACCCGCCGCACGACCTCCCTGAGGTCGATCGGCTCGGCCTCGAGGGCGGCGGCGCCGGCGTCGAAGCGGCTGATCTCCAGCAGGTCCGCGAGGAGAGTCTCGAAGCGGTCGAGCTGGTCGGCGAGCAGTTCGGCGGACCGTGCGGTGATGGGGTCGAAGTCGACCCGGGCGTCGTGGATGACGTCGGCGGCCATGCGTACGGTCGTCAGCGGCGTTCGCAGTTCGTGCGAGACGTCGGACACGAACCGTCGCTGCATCCGCGACAGGTCCTCCAGTTGCTGGATCTTCAGCTGAAGGTTCTGGGCCATCTTGTTGAAGGCCTCGCCGAGGCGTGCGATGTCGTCCTCGCCGGTGACCTTCATCCGTTCCTGGAGCCGCCCGGCGGAGAGCCGCTCGGCGATCCCGGCGGCCATCCGCACCGGCGTGACGACCTGCCGCACCACGAGCCAGGCGATGGCCCCGAGGAGGACGACGACGAACAGTCCGGCGGTGGCCAGCGTCCCCTTGACCAGGCTCAGCGACTTCTCCTCCTGCGTGAGCGGGAAGAGGTAGTACAGCTCGTACGGATCGCCGTTGGGGTCGTTGACCTGCTTGCCGATGACCAGGGCCGGCTGGGATTCCTTGTCGCTGAGGTAGATGATCCGGGAGTAGCTCTGGGCCGCGCCGGTGCTGCTGTAGACCTGCTCGCGCAGTTTCTCGGGGACGCTCTTGTCGGGGTCGACGAAGCCGGAGGCGCGCGGCCCGCGGGCGACGCCGCTGACGTCGCCGGGGGGCAGGGTGACCACGTCGAAGGCGCCCTGGCCGCCGCTGGACAGCGACAGCACGAGCTCGCTCATCCATTCGATGACGTTCTGCGAGGCGCCGCCGTCGGCCGGGGTCCCGTCGGCGCCTGCCGCGCTGGCGGCCTCGTCGGCCTTCTGCTTGGCCACGGCGAATCCGCCGGTGGCCTGGCTCTGGGACGCCTTCACCTTGGCGTCCAGCAGCCCGTTGCGCACCTGGCCGATGACGACGAAACCCAGCAGCAGGACGACGCCCAGCGACATCAGCAGTGTCGTGACGACGACCTTGAGCTGGATGTTGCGCCGCCACAGCCGCATGACGGGCAGCAGCGGCCTGCGTACCCAGCGCAGCAGCAGCCTCAGGACCGGGCTGCCCTGTACCCCGCCCTGGAGCAGGCCCCCTTCGAGGAGGCGTGCGAAGCGTGAACCCGACGTCCTACGGCCGACAGGCCGCTCCGGACGGGCCCCGGAACGACCGGGGGCCGAAGCGGCACTGTCTCCGGACATGTCAGCTCGGTCCTGCCTTGTATCCGACACCACGGACGGTCACCACGATCTCCGGCCGCTCGGGGTCCTTCTCGACCTTGGAGCGCAGCCGCTGTACGTGCACGTTCACCAGGCGGGTGTCGGCGGCGTGCCGGTAGCCCCACACCTGCTCGAGGAGGACCTCGCGGGTGAACACCTGCCAGGGCTTGCGCGCCAGCGCGACCAGCAGGTCGAACTCCAGCGGCGTCAGCGCGATCGACTGCCCTTCCCGCTTCACGGAGTGACCGGCCACGTCGATGACGAGGTCGCCGATGGCGAGCTGTTCCGGCGCCGGCTCCTCGGACCTCCGCAGCCTCGCCCGGATCCGGGCGACCAGCTCCTTCGGCTTGAACGGCTTCACGATGTAGTCGTCGGCGCCGGACTCCAGCCCGACGACGACGTCGACGGTGTCGCTCTTCGCCGTGAGCATCACGATCGGCACTCCGGACTCCGCCCTGATCAGGCGGCACACCTCGATGCCGTCCCGGCCGGGCAGCATCAGGTCCAGCAGCACCAGGTCGGGCTTCGCCTCACGGAAAGCGGCCAGCGCCTTGTCACCGTCGGCCACGAAAGACGGCTCAAAACCTTCACCACGCAGCACAATGCCGAGCATCTCGGCCAGTGCGGTGTCGTCGTCGACGACAAGGACTCGTCCCTTCATAAACGACATCATCCCATTCTCATAACAGTGAAGGTGGCGCAGGTGAGAAGGCTCACCGGCCAGTGACGATAGTCGTACGGGGCGGTCACTGTCTGCCCCGGCCCTCCGGCACCGGTGCCGACAGCGGTCCTGGCGGGAAATATCCGTGCGGCACGACCCGGTCCAATGGTGGGATGCGCCGCATGAGCGACCCGCTGCGCGACCGCATCGAGCGGTACTACGCCACCGTGCCCCTTCTGTTCGCCGACGCCGAGGGCTTCGGCCCCCTGCGCCTGTTCGTACGCAAGGAGCCCGGCGCCCCGTACTACGGCGGCCCGAGCCACGCCCAGCCCACCGGCGCGGCCCCCGTGGACGCCGCCGACATCGCCCGGGTGCGTGCCCGGCAGCGTGAGCTCGGCGTGCCGGAGGCGTTCGAATGGCTGGCCGAGTCGGCACCCGCGCTGCGGGCCCGGATCGAGGCCGCCGGCCTGCTGGTGCTGCGCCGGCCGCTGATGGTGCTGCCGCCCCGCCACCCGCTGCCTCCGCAGCCCCTGCCGGACGGTGTGACACTGCGCGCGCTGACCGCGGACGACCCCGCCCTGCCCGCGGCCCTCGCCCTGCCGCACCTGGCCTTCGCCAAGGAGCGTCTCGCCGTCGAGCCCGGCCCCGCGGCGGGCGCGGCGGACCGGGCGGAGCTGTCGAGGCTGGCCGGGGTACTCACCGGGGACGGCACGGTGGCGGCGGTCCGTCCCACGCTCCGCGCCGGGCACAAGACCCTCGTCGCCGCCCTCGCCCCGGACGGCACCCCCCTGGCCACCGGCCACTACCACCCGGCGAACGCCACCACGGAGATCGGCGGCGTCGGCACCCTTCCCTCCGCCCGCCGCCAGGGACTGGCCGCCGCCGTGACAGCGGGCCTGGTCGCCCACGCCCGCGCCCACGGCGTCGAGACGATCTTCCTCGCCTACGCGGAGGAGACCGTCGCCCGCATCTACGCCCGCCTCGGCTTCAGCCCGGCGGGAACCACCCTCCTGATCGCCGACCAGCCCGCCCGCTCGTAGGTCCGAGCGGGCGGCTCGGACGACCGGCCGACGGGCGGCCGGCGACCGCTTGACGGGCGACCGACGGGCGGTCAGAGAGCCGCCCCCGCCTCCCCCCGGCGCGCCCCGCCACACAGCTCGGCCAGCGCGTCGGCCGTCACCGGCGAGGCCACGCCCTCCTCCGTGACGATCGCCGTCACCAGCTCGGGCGGCGTCACGTCGAACGCGGGGTTGTACGCCTGAGTCCCCAGCGGCGCCACTGGAATCCCGCCACCCGCTCCCGTCACCGGCGCCTGGGCCACCATGGCCTCCGTCACCTCGAACCCGGGGCGCTGCTCCACCTCGATGGACGCCCCGTCCGGTGTCTCCAGGTCCACCGTCGTCACCGGCGCCACCACGATGAACGGCACATGGTGGTACCGCGCCAGCACCGCGAGCGGGTAGCTCCCCACCTTGTTCGCCACCGACCCGTCGGCCGCGATGCGATCGGCCCCGATCAGCACCGCGTCCACCTCCCCCGCCGCGAACAGCGAGCCCGCCGCGTTGTCCGTCAGCAAGGTGTACGCCATGCCGTTGCGGGCCGCCTCGTACGCCGTGAGACGGGCGCCCTGGAGCAGCGGACGCGTCTCGTCCACCCACAACCGGCGAAGCCGGCCCACCCGGTGCGCCGCGAGCGCCACCGCGAACGCCGTCCCCTCCCCGCCCGACACCAGCGCACCGGTGTTGCAGTGCGTCAGGACACGATGCCCGCCGCCCGGCAGCAGCTCGTCGAGGAGCGTCAGCCCGTGCCCGGCCATCCGGACGCTGGCCTCGGCGTCCTCCCGGTGGAGCCGCCGCGCGGCCGCGAGCGCGGCCTGGGCGCCCTGCGCCGGATCGCCGCCGTCGGCGAGCTCCGCCCGGTACGCGGCCCGGGCCCGGCGCACACCGACCGACAGGTTCACCGCCGTGGGGCGGGCGCCCGCGAGCGCGTTCGCGGCCTCGTCCACGTCGAATCCGCGCGCGGCGGCGAGCGCGACACCGTACGCCCCGGCGATCCCGAGCAGCGGCGCCCCGCGCACGGCCAGCGAACGGATCGCCTCGACCAGCACGGACGCGTCCGTACACACCAGTTCGACTTCCTCGGCCGGCAGTCTCGTCTGGTCGAGAATGACCAGCACGGGACCTTCCGGCAGCTCCTCCCAACGGATCGCAGGAATCTCGGCCGGCCGCTTGTCCTCGCCGGAATGCGCGTACTGATCAGCCATGCGGTCAGTCTGCCCCCGATCCGACGGACAATTGAAGGTGTGCAGCCCATACCGCGGCCGGTCAACCGATGAGCACCCCATGGCACGATGGCTCCCAACCTGCCGCCGCGACCGCGGACGGGCACCGTGAAGGAGCGACGATGAAAGACACTCCGGGCTGGGCCTCGCCCGGATCCGCCCCGTCCGACGGACAGGAGCCCGGCGCGTCCCACTCCGCCGAGCCCACGGACCGCCCCGCCGGTGCCCAGCCCGCGGACCAGCCGGACGCGAACCCACAGGGCCCCGGCACGAAGTGGTCCAAGGAACAGCCGCCGCCCGGCCCCGGCCAGTGGTCCGCGCCCGCAGGCGCCCCGAACCCGGGCCAGACCCCGCCTCCCCCGCCGCCCGGCCCCGGCTGGGGCGCCTACCCGCCCGCCGGACCCGGCGGCGCATACCCCGGCGGCCCCGCGGGCCCCGGACAGGGCGGCTACGGCGGCTACGGCGCTCCCGGCGGCTGGGGTGCCGGCTGGGGCGGCCCCCCGCCCGCGGCGAAGCCCGGCGTGATCCCGCTGCGCCCGCTCGCCGTGGGCGAGATCCTCGACGGCGCCGTCGCCACGATGCGCACCTACTGGCGCACGGTCCTGGGCATCTCGCTGACCGTCGCCGTCATCACCCAGGTCTTCGTCGTCCTGTTGCAGGGCCTCATCCTGGACTCCACCACGGACACGAACGCCCTCGGCGACCCCAGCGCCACCGCCGACGAGCAGCTCAACGCCATGGGCGACGCCATGCGCGCCTCCGGCCCGGTCCTCGTCATCACCCTCATCGGCACCATCACGGCGACCGCCCTGCTCACCGCCGTCACCAGCCGGGCGGTGCTCGGCAAACCGGTCACTCTCGGCGAGGCCTGGCGCGACGCCCGCCCCCAGGTGCTCAAGCTGTTCGGCCTGATCTTCCTGCTGATGCTCATCGCCGCCGCCATCGTCCTCGTCTGCCTGCTGCCGGGCATCCTCGTGAGCGCCGCCGGAAGCTCCGACGCGGGGGCCGCGCTCAAGGCCTTCGGCATCCTCGGTTCGATCGTCCTGGCGCTGTGGCTGCTGATCCGCCTCTCCCTCGCCTCGCCCGCGCTGATGCTGGAGAAGCAGAGCATCAAGAAGGCGCTCGGCCGTTCCGCGAAACTCACCCGCGGCTCCTGGTGGCGTGTCCTCGGCATCCAGCTGCTCGCCCTGATCATCGCGAACGTCGTCGCGATGATCGTCGTCGTCCCGTTCGCCCTCCTCGGTGCCGCCGTCAGCGACGGGGGCATCAGCGGCATGGTCGACGCGAGCAACGACTACGGCTGGACCTACCTGATCATCAGCGGCATCGGTTCGGTCATCGGCTCCATGATCACCTTCCCGATCTCGGCAGGCGTCACCGTCCTCCTCTACGTCGACCAGCGCATCCGCCGCGAGGCCCTCGACCTCGACCTGGCGCGCGCCGCGGGCCTGCAGGACTACGGCACCTCCCTCCCCGGCACCACCCCGGGGAGTTGATGCGGTGAGCCTGGCGGGGGGAGTTCTCACAGCGGTACCGCTCCCGGGCACCCTGCCCGTACGGGCAGTGCTGCCCGGCGTCGACGACACCGCCCCGGCGGCCCTGACCGGCATCGCCGACAGGGCCGTGGCAGCGCTGCTGCGGGCCGGTGACGGAGCCGTACTGTCCCTGTCCGTCCGCTCGGACGACGAGCCGCCGCTCACCGTCCCGCGCGACCCCGCGCGCGAGGCGGCCCGCCGTGAACTGTCCAAGGACCTGTACCACCAGAACGACCCCAGCCTGTTCCAGCGCGCCCTGGACACCCTCTGGGACTGGATCGGCGACCTGTTCGACACCGCCTCGACCGCCACCCCCGGCGGCACGCTCGGCCTGGTGGTCGTCCTCCTGGCCGTGGCAGCCGTCGTGGGCGCCCTGTGGTGGCGCCTGGGCTCCCCGCGCCGCGGGCCCACATCCGCCTCCGCCCTCTTCGACGACCGTCCCCGCAGCGCCGCCGAACACCGCGCGGCCGCCGAGGCACACGCCGCCCAGGGCCACTGGAACCAGGCCGTCCAGGAACGCATGCGCGCCATCGTCCGCTCCCTCGAGGAACGCGCCCTCCTCGACACCCGCCCCGGCCGCACGGCAGACGAAGCCGCCGCCGACGCCGGCCGCACCCTGCCCGCCCACACCGACCGACTCCGCGCCGCCGCCCGCGACTTCGACGACGTGACATACGGCGGCCGCCGCGCCACCCAGCAGTCGTACGGACGCATGGCCGCACTCGACCTCGACCTGGAACGCGCCAAGCCCCAGCTGACAGCGAGCAGCACCCACACCGCGGCCCGGCCCGCCCGCCGGGGAGCCGCCGAATGACGACCGAGGCCACGCTCCCGTCCACCTCGGCCTCGCCCACCGCCCTCCGGCTGTGGACCCGCGCGCGAGGCGTCACGCTCGCGCTCGTACTGCTCCTGGCGGGGGCCGTCACACTCGCCGCGCTCCAGTCCGACGCCCGCCACGGCGCCCTCGACCCGCGCTCCGCCGACCCCTACGGCAGCCGCGCGACAGCCGAACTCCTCGCCGACCGCGGCGTGTCCACCCGCGTCGTCACCACCCTGGCCGAGGCCCGCACCGCGGCGCGCCCCGACACCACACTCCTGGTCGCGGCCCCGGACCTCCTGGCGGAACGTCAACAGCAGGACCTGCACTCGGCGATCGCCGGCTCCGGCGGCCGTACCGTCCTCGTCGCCCCCGGCGGCTGGTCCGTGGGAACCCTCGCCCCCGGCGTGACCGCGGACCCCGCCAACAGCCGCGGCTCCGCGCTCTCCCCCGACTGCGCGCTGCCCGCCGCCCGCGGCGCCGGCACCGCGGAGACCGGCGGCATCCGTTACACGACCCGCCACCTCGACGCCGACAAGTGCTACCCCAGCGAACGCCTGGCCACCCTGCTGCGCATCCCGGACGCCTCCGGCGACGGCGACACCGTGGTCCTCGGCGCGCCCGACATCCTCTACAACAAGCGCCTCGGCGAACAGGGCAACGCCTCGCTCGCCCTCCAACTCCTCGGCTCCCGCAGCCATCTGGTCTGGTACCTTCCCTCGCTCTCCGACATCTCGGCCACCGACCGCGACGACGAGAAAAGCTTCTTCGACCTGCTCCCCGGCGGCTGGCTCTGGGGCACACTCCAGCTGTTCGTCGCGGCAGCCCTCGCCGCCCTCTGGCGGGCACGCCGACTCGGCCCCCTCGTGCCCGAAAAACTCCCTGTCGCGATCCGCGCCTCCGAAACCGTCGAAGGCCGCGCCCGCCTCTACCGCAAAGCCAACGCCCGCGACCGCGCGGCTGCCGCTCTTCGCTCCACCACCCGCACTCGCCTCGCCCCTCTCCTGGGCGTCCCCGTCACCCAGGCGCACGCGCCCGAGGCACTCGTCCCCGCCCTGTCCGCCCACCTCCACGGCGGCGGACAGTCTCTGCACTCCCTCCTCTTCGGCCCACCGCCAGGCGACGACGCGGCCCTGATCGCGCTCGCCGACCAACTCGACGCCCTCGAAAGAGAGGTACGCCGTCCATGATGGACCCGACCACTGACAACGCCGGGAACACCGGGGACCCGGGCCGCGCCCGCGCCTCCCTGGAGGCCCTGCGGGCCGAGATCTCCAAGGCCGTGGTCGGCCAGGACCCCGCAGTGACAGGCCTTGTCGTCGCCCTCCTCTGCCGCGGACACGTTCTCCTCGAAGGAGTCCCCGGAGTGGCCAAGACGTTGCTCGTCCGCGCCCTCGCCTCCGCACTCGAACTCGACACCAAGCGCGTCCAGTTCACCCCCGACCTGATGCCCAGCGACATCACCGGCTCCCTCGTCTACGACACCCGCACCGCCGAGTTCTCCTTCCAGCCCGGCCCGGTCTTCACCAACCTCCTCCTCGCGGACGAGATCAACCGCACCCCGCCGAAAACCCAGTCGTCCCTCCTCGAGGCCATGGAGGAACGCCAGGTCACGGTCGACGGCACCCCACGCCCGCTCCCCGACCCGTTCCTGGTCGCGGCGACCCAGAACCCCGTCGAGTACGAGGGCACCTACCCACTCCCCGAAGCCCAACTGGACCGCTTCCTCCTCAAACTGACGATCCCTCTCCCCTCCCGCCAGGAGGAGATCGCCGTCCTCACCCGCCACGCCGACGGCTTCAACCCGCGCGACCTGCACGCCGCCGGCGTACGCCCCGTCGCAGGACCGGCCGAACTCGAAGCGGCCCGCGCCGCCGTCGCCAAGACGACGATCTCCCCCGAGATCACCGCCTACGTCGTCGACATCTGCCGCGCCACCCGCGAATCCCCGTCCCTCACCCTGGGCGTCTCCCCCCGGGGCGCGACCGCGCTCCTCGCCACCGCGCGCGCATGGGCCTGGCTCACCGGCCGCGACTACGTCATCCCCGACGACGTCAAAGCCCTCGCCCTCCCCACCCTCCGCCACCGCGTGCAACTCCGCCCGGAAGCCGAGATGGAAGGCGTGACGGCCGACTCCGTCATCAACGCGATCCTCACCCACGTCCCCGTGCCCCGCTGATGGCGCTCACCGGACGCACCGCACTCCTCGCGGCCCTCGGCTCCCTCCCCGTCGGCATCTGGGACGCCGGCTGGACGGGCATCCTCGCCGTCAACGCCCCCCTGGCCCTGGCCTGCGCCTGCGACTTCGCCCTGGCCGCCCCGGTACGCCGACTGGGCCTGACCCGCTCCGGCGACACCTCCGCCCGCCTCGGCGACCCGGCGGACATCACCCTCACCGTCACCAACCCGTCCCGCCGCCCCCTGCGCGCCCACCTCCGCGACGCCTGGCCCCCCAGCAGCTGGCAACCAGGAACCGAGACGGAGGCCTCCCGCCACCATCTGACGGTCCCGCCCGGCGAACGCCGCCGCATCACCACCCGCCTACGCCCTACCCGCCGCGGCGACCACCGGACCGACCGCGTCACGATCCGCTCCTACGGCCCTCTCGGCCTCTTCTCCCGCCAAGGCACCCACAAGGTCCCCTGGACCGTACGCGTCCTCCCCCCGTTCACCAGCCGCAAGCACCTCCCGTCGAAGCTGGCCCGCCTACGCGAACTGGACGGCCGCACCAGCGTCCTCACCCGCGGCGAAGGCACGGAATTCGACAGCCTCCGCGAGTACGTTCCCGGCGACGACACCCGCTCCATCGACTGGCGCGCCACAGCCCGCCATTCGTCGGTCGCGGTCCGCACCTGGCGCCCCGAGCGCGACCGCCACATCCTGCTCGTCCTGGACACCGGCCGCACCTCCGCGGGCCGCGTCGGCGATGCCCCCCGCCTCGACGCCTCCATGGACGCGGCACTCCTCCTCGCCGCGCTCGCATCCCGCGCCGGCGATCGAGTCGACCTCCTCGCCTACGACCGCCGGATACGCGCCCTAGTCCAGGGCAGAACAGCGCGCGACGTGCTCCCGTCCCTGGTCAACGCCATGGCCACCCTCGAACCCGAACTCGTCGAGACGGACGCCCGTGGCCTCACCGCCACAGCCCTCCGCACGGCGCCCCGACGCTCCCTCATCGTCCTCATGACCACGCTGGACGCCGCCCCGGTCGAGGAAGGTCTCCTCCCCGTCCTCCCGCAGCTCACCCAGCGCCATACGGTCCTGGTGGCTTCGGTCGCCGACCCCTACATCGCCCGAATGGCCGCTTCCCGCGGCAACGCCGACGCGGTGTACGAGGCAGCAGCGGCTGCCCAAGCCCAGACAGAACGTCATCGCACAGCCGACCAACTCCGCCGACACGGCGTCACCGTCGTCGACGCAACACCGGACCAACTGGCCCCCGCACTCGCGGACGCCTACCTGGCACTAAAGGCAGCGGGACGCCTATAAAACAAAAGGGCCCTCTTGGAAGAGAGCCCTCAAAAAAAACATGCCCCGAACGCAGAAAACCCCCGCACCGTGAGGTGCGGGGGTTTCCCGTAATATTTGTTCGGCGGTGTCCTACTCTCCCACAGGGTCCCCCCTGCAGTACCATCGGCGCTGTAAGGCTTAGCTTCCGGGTTCGGAATGTAACCGGGCGTTTCCCTCACGCTATGACCACCGAAACACTTTGAAACACATGCAGCCGCACCACACCGTGACCATGGCATGGGGCTGTTCGTGGTTTCAGAACCAACACAGTGGACGCGAGCAACTGAGGACAAGC